>DWYZ01000251.1 GCA_019118425.1 Candidatus Blautia faecavium
GGCCTTGGACATCGAGGAATACCAGGAATATTTAAAGGTATATAAAAACGGTGAAAAAACCGAGACTAATGGAGAACGCGGCCTGAAACGGAAAATTTCCGCTTTGCGCAGCTTTTATGCCTATTATTACCGCAGGGAAATGATTCAGACAAATCCCACCGTTTTGGTGGACATTCCTAAGATCCATCAAAAGGCTATTATACGCCTGGATACAGACGAAGTGGCTCTTCTACTAGATTATATCGAACACTGCGGAGACCATCTCACCGGCCAGAAACGCGTATATTATGAAAAAACCAAGGAAAGGGACCTTGCCCTTGTCACACTCCTTCTGGGCACGGGAATCCGAGTTTCTGAGTGCGTAGGACTGGATGTGGAGGATATTGATTTTAAAAATAACGGAATTAAAGTTACCAGAAAAGGCGGCAATGAAATGATCGTCTATTTCGGTCCTGAAGTAGAAAAGGCTCTGAAGGACTATCTGGCTGTGCGGGCAAATATCACTCCCCTTGCCGGCCATGAGCACGCACTCTTTTATTCTACCCAAAGACGCAGAATCGGTGTACAGGCTGTAGAAAATCTGGTAAAAAAATATGCCCGGGCGGTCACCACCACGAAAAAGATTACGCCTCACAAGCTGCGCAGCACCTACGGTACAGCCTTATACCAGGAAACAGGCGATATTTACCTTGTAGCGGATGTTTTAGGACATAGGGATGTCAATACTACTAAGAAGCATTACGCGGCCTTAGACGATAACAGACGGCGTCTGGCGGCGTCTGCAGTAAAATTAAGAGAAGATTAAATACATTATATATTACTTACTTCCAGCCCAAAAAGAGGATCCCGAAAAAGGATCCTCTAAAAGTTTTTGCAATCTTCTTATGTAATTTTTTGTTTAAAATTTCATATTATAAGGCAACAATAACATTATCCTGGAATGCTGCCGGAATTTCTTCCTTATCTAAGGAGATGCTGATCACAAATGTGATGCCAAAGCTTTTTCCGATATCCGCCAACTGCTCCAATGTACTTGTTACGTCAAGTCCCTCCAGCTTCGCTACTGCGAGAAAGCTGTCCAGATAAATATGCTCAAGGTCGTGATCCTGGGAAATAATACCACAAATAAACCCTACAAATTCATCGCAGTTTTTAATGGGATATCCCGATACATCAATGAGACGAATTTTATTATTAAGCTCGTACATATGCTTCGCACTCTTGTCTAAGTAAACAATGCTGCCATTCGCTTCCTTAATTGCTCCGTTCACTTTGTCTAACAGTACTTTTGTTTTGCCTTTGCCTTTCCTTCCTACAATCAGTTCAACCATGATGTTTTCCTCCTTAGACACTATAATATTAATTTTAACCAAAAACTATATTTAATATGATTCATATTATAGTGTATTTCACCAAAAAAATCAATGGTTATTCACAAAAACCAGAAAAATTTTAGTAACTTTACGCCCCTTGATTAATATTAGACAACAAAGCATTCATTTGCTGGTATAGAAGCTCCTTGCTGGAGGCGCCGGTTATAACGGAAACAAAGGGCTGGCCGTATCCGTTCTGGGATAGAAGGGCAAGGCAGTTTCCGGCGCTGCTGGTATTTCCGGTTTTTCCTGCCAGGACAGTAACGTCTTTCGGCGGGGTGGATTCTCCTGTCAGATACTGGTCAGTGGCTTCTAAGGTAATGCTCATTGCAGAACCATCTGCCCGCTGAAACTCCACGGTATAGGAAGGCATCTGGGTAATCTCTGTAAAGCTTGGATAGGTCAGGGCCTCTTTCAGCATCAGGTAAATGTCATATGGCGTCGTATAATGATTTTCATCCTGCAGTCCATGAGGATTCGTAAAATGCGTTCCTGTACAGCCAAGCTCCGCTGCATGACTATTCATCATCTCCACAAAGGCTTCTGTAGAACCAGCCACATGTTCTGCAATAGCTGCGGCCGCATCATTGCCGGAATAAACCAAAAGGCAATGGATTAACTGATCCATGGTTAATTGGTCTCCTGCCATAAATCCGCACATCTGCGAGCCTTCCTCCATAGTTACACTTTCCTGTGAAACAGTTACCATCTCATCCAAATGACCATAACGAATGGCAAGTATAGCAGTCATAATTTTCGTGATACTGGCCGGATATACCCGATCAAAAGCGCCGTTCGCATACAGAACCTTATGCTGGTTCAGGTCAAGAAGCAGCCCTTTTTGTCCTTCTTCCAGAGAGACAGAATCCAACGGTACATCTCCTTCCACCACGCACAAATCCTGGGCAAATGGCTGAGCCGTGTCCCCATCCCCAAAGGCAGGGCTGCTTTGGAATTCTCTGGAAGAGCTGTACGCCTGGACCGGAGTGGTAAAGGAACCGCCCCTGAGCAAAAATATTACAAAGCACCCTGCTGCGATCAGGATCAGCAAAAGAAGCACAAGAAGGATCGTATTTCGGATCCGTCTTCTTCTTATCTTTCTCAGACGGGCAGCCCGGCTCCTTTTGCTGGCTTGACTGGCTGCTGCAGTTCTGCTTCCGGCCGGCCTGGCCGATGCCCTTTGTGGTGATGCGTTTTTCATAAGTATTCCTCTTTCTTATAAATCTCGTAGATTTTATTTTTATTTTCTTCTTCTTTCTGCAGTTCTTTTTCATAAGCGCTGTTCTGCAGGCCTACGTTCAGTACAAGTCCCATACCAATAAAAAGACTGACCATAGAGGTAAGGCCATAACTGACAAAAGGCAGAGGCGTTCCGGTATTAGGAGCGATCCCCGTAGCTACACAGATATTGATAAAGCTCTGCAGGGCCACAATACTTCCCATACCGCAGCATATGATCTTTCCAGCCATGTCCTTTGCCCGTAGGCTCATACGGATACATTCCATAGAAATGCAGAGCAAGAGAACAATGATCGTCACACAGCCAATAAATCCGTACTCTTCTCCCGCTACGGCAAAGATAAAGTCTGTCTGGTTTTCTGCCACGAAATTTCCATCATTGACAGAAGCCGTGCTTTCATCTCCGCTCAAGCTTTTTCCGATCAGCTCTCCGGAAGCTATGGCTGTCTTGGAATTGTTTTGTTGTTCAATGTCGTCGCTGTACTCTTCATTTTCCGGATAAAGGAAGGACATGATACGGTTCCTCTGGTAATCCGGTATTAAATTTTGATCAGGCTGTACCACGATTGAGAGAAAAATCACCAGCAAAGGCACAGCGATTAAAAATGCACCTCCGATAATCTTATAACTTAACCCTGCCACATAAATCAAGATACAAAAAATCACAGTAATAGTGATCGTGTTTTTCATATCCGGCTGAGCATAGATCAATACCAGAGGGATGAGCAGAAGGATTGCTGACTTTGCCAGGGTGCGGAAGGTATTCAGATCTTCCTCATGATCCATAAAGAAACGTGCAAAAAATAATATGATGATTATTTTCGACAGCTCCGTGGGCTGGAATCGGATAAAGCCGAAATCCAGCCATCTGGCAGCTCCGTTTGCCGTATCTCCAAAAAGCCGTACTGCAATCAGCATAAGCAGATTGGCTCCATACATGATCCACTGGAAATTCATGATCCATGAGTAATCGAACAGAGACAGGATCAGCATCGCAGCCACTCCAAGGGCAACTCCCATAATCTGTCTGCTCTGAAGATCCGACCTTGCCGTTCCCACGAGAAGAACGCCGATGGCGCTGATCGCCAGCAGAAAAATAACCAGCCTGAAATTATAAAACCGGATTTTATATTGTTTGATCATATTTCCTCATTCCTTTTTCTTCAGTACAGGTATATCCGCATGGAGCACAGGAGGCTCCTGGGATATATTAATGGTTACCTGGTCTTCTTTGATCATAACGTATTTTTTTACTGTATGTATCAGATCATTCTGAAGCATTTTCATCATCTGCGGAGAGCATTCCATCCGTTCCGAGATCAGCAGAAGCTTCATCCTCTCCCGCGCATAGCCTGCGGAACGTTTCTTGTTTTGAAGAAAGGATCGCATATCATACCCTCCTTATATAATAGGATCTCGATTATTTTCTGAACATTTTGCCCAGTCTCCCAAAGACACCTTTTTTCTGGCGGATGCTTTGAAAAGGAATTTCCTCACCCAGCAGCCGCCTGCAGATATTCCGATATTCATCTTCCGCCTGTGAATTCTTTCCGGATAGAGGTTCGCCCTGGTTAGTTGCCACAACAATCTGCTCGTCATCTAAAATAGTCCCGATCAGATCTACAGCAAGGATTTCGATCACATCCTCTACGGACATCATATCTCCCCGGGCAATCATATCCGGCCGAAGACGGTTAATGATCAGATGGATATCCCGGATATCATTTGACTCTAAAAGACCAATGATCCGATCCGCGTCCCGGATGGCGGAAACCTCAGGAGTGGTAACTACAAGGGCTTTATCCGCCCCGGCGATCGCGTTTTTAAAACCCTGTTCGATCCCTGCCGGGCAGTCCAGAAGAACAAAGTCGAATTCCTCTCTTAACTGATCGGTCAATTTGATCATCTGCTCCGGCGAAACAGCTGTTTTATCTTTCGTCTGGGCCGATGGGAGAAGAAAAAGCTCAGGGTGGCGCTTGTCCTTGATCAGTGCCTGACGGAGACGGCAGCCTCCATCGATCACGTCTACAAGATTATAAACAATCCTGTTTTCCAGTCCAAGCACCACATCCAGATTCCTAAGGCCGATATCCGTATCCACCACGACCACCTTCTTGCCAAGCATAGCAAGGCCTGTGCCGATATTGGCAACCGTTGTGGTTTTTCCCACGCCGCCCTTTGCGGACGTAATGACGATGACTTCACTCATGATATCTGTTCCTCCTAAAAATATGTTCCAAAGCTCTGGTATTCTCTCTGGTGCCTCTAGTCGTTCGAAGTATTGCTTACGTCGCTGGACGCATAGCCGGTCAGGATCGACTCTTCATCTGCTAGATCAAACATGTATTTAAAAATATCATTTGCTGCCAGACAAGCATTTCCGGAAGAAAAACCGTTTGCAATACGGATGGCGATCGCATACTGCGGATCGGAAGCCGGAGCATAACCGATAAAAAGGCCATGGTTAGGCTGGGTGACTTCAAGCTCCGCTGTACCGGTCTTTCCGGCAACATCTATACCCAGGCCATCGAACTGGCTGTGAGTCTGCACTACCCGGTACATTCCATCGTGGATGTCATTCCATACATTGTCCGGTACGTTGATGGTAGACTCTACCTCCGGCTGATACTCTTCCAGAACAGTTCCTGTGGAATCCGTTACTTTGTCAAGAAGCGTAAGATTATAAACCGTGCCGGAATTTGCAAGTACGCTGGCATACCGCGCCAGCTGGCTGGTGGTAAAGGAATTGGTTCCCTGTCCAAGATAGGAAGGAACTGCCATGGAATCGGAAACATGAGGAGACGCTTCTGTCAGCTCGATTCCCGTATTTTTATCCAGGCCGATCAGTGAAGCATATTTCTGCAAGGCAGCCAGGCTCTTGGATTCAGAGAAATCGTTGTTCTCTTCTCCTGTTCTCCCCAGCATGAAACCGATCATATTGAAAAATTCATTGCAGGACTGCTCAATAGCCCCGCGGATCTCAAGGCTTCCGTGTCCGTAAGTATTCCAGCAGTTAATAGGCGGCTCCACCAGATCGAAGGTTCCGTCACATTCGATATAAGTACCATCGTCTATCACGCCTTCCATCATACCGGCGATGGCAGAAAGAGGCTTTAATGTAGAACCAGAAGCCGTCGTCTGCTGTGTTGCCTTATTAAAGAAAGGACTGGATTGATCCAAAGCAAGGTGGGAATAATATTCCGTATCCATATCATTGGTCAGACGGTTATTGTCATAACCAGGATAGGATACACAGGCCAGGACTTCTCCCGTGTTTACATCAGTCACCACTGCGGACGCGGAACATGGCGTCAAGGCAAGCTCGGCCGGTTCTATTTCCAGTGTGGAAATTTTACTGATCATAAAGTCATAGGAGGTGATGCCTCCGGAGGCAAGGGACTCATACATACCGTCATCCTTTGAGAGAACGCCCTGTTCATAAAGCACAAGGCAAAGCTCCTGTCCGGATATCCTGTCCTCCAAAAGCATATATTTATACAGCAGCTTGGAAAAGGCAGTGTCTGTCTTTAAGTAATCGGTTATGTACGCAGTAAGGGCCTGGTAAACTTCCGCTGAATCCAGATATTCCCCTTCCGGAGAGATCTTGGAAATATCGATCCAGTTCTGGCTTGCCGCATAGGTCAGGTACTCCTTCAGGCTGATGCTCTCATCCACTGCCCAGGCCTGATAGGTGGCGTCTGAGGTATCTATGGAATCCCGCAGGATGATCCCCAGGGTATCCCGCAGCAGGTCATTGCAGATATAGTCCAGGTATTCCTGCATCTGTTCGTCCTCCTCCGCAAAGGCAGGGGGATTATCCGCTGTCAGCCTATTGGATATTGTATCAAAAACTTCCTGCTGCTTTTGTTGAAACTTGGCATATAAATTTTTTTCTGTTTCAGAGGCATCTTCTCTGTTAAAATCCGTAATGTCAATGACGCTGTTTGAAACAAGGGCATTGTAAACGTCATAGATAGGAATATACAGCTGACTGGCGTCTGTTACCGCTTCATAGTCAAAGGTCTTCGTGTTGGTAATCCTGGAGATAAGGATACCTGCAACACGCTGCTTCAGGATCTGATAAATCGCGCTCTGCCAGTCTGCATCGATGGTAAGGTAAACGTCATTCCCCGCTACCGGAGCTACTCTGGTCTCCTCATCGATCTTCAATACTTTTCCAAGATTGTCTACGGATACGGTTTCCTGACCGTCCTTTCCCTGGAGGGTGAGCTCCATATACTGTTCTATGCCCGCCTTACCAATAATGGCATCGTTGGAATAATCCGGATTCTCTTCCCGAAGTTCTTCCAGCTCTTCGGCTGAAGCCTGTCCTGTATAGCCAAGGATTGGTCCCATGCTCTCATCATCAATATACTGACGGATGGAATCCTCTACCACTTCAATTCCCTGAAGCTTGCTCTGATTTTCCATTATGGCGGCAACGGATTTTTCACTGACATTTGTCGCGATCGTCACTGGCACGTATTTCATAAAGCTGTTATTATTCAGCTCGTACCGGATGATGGCAATATCCAGGATTTCCTGGGGCGTAAGCTCATCCGGCAATCCGTATTCGGCAAGTTCTTCGGAGGTGTAGGCGTTTTCTCCATATAAAACAATGGAAAAGCCATTGCTTCCGCTTAGATATTCCACCATCTCAGCGGCCGTTGCGTTTGCCTCTTCTTCCGTCAGGTCATCGATCAGCGCATGTCCATATATATCCGCCCGGAAGCGGCTTAAAGTAAAGCCTTCTTCTACGTCAAAGGCATATTGTCCGTTTTCATCTACAAAAATATGAAAGTTATGGCTTAAAGAATCTCCGTTCTCTTCCAGGATCTTAAGGACCTGATAGGCAATCCCATTCAGCGTAAGGTTTCTCTCCCTTGTGGTGGCATAGGTTCCATTGTCCTCCAGGGTAAGAGAATACGAAAGGACATTGGAGGCTAAAACCTCGCCGTTCCTGTCAAAGATATTTCCTCTGGTGCTTTTTAAGACACGTGTCTTAGTGGTCCTGGTCTGGAAATTATTGATATAATCCTGACCTTGGATGATCTGCAGATCAAACAATTCCCGTACAAGGATAAAGGCCATTAGGATAAACACCATTGCCAGGACGGTAGTTCTCTTCAGTCGGATCTTTTTCAGTAATTTTTTTATTTTAGTACCCAAATTGACTCACTTTCTTTCCTGGTTATGCTCATGAAACGATAGTTGATAAAGTAAAATATTTTATACACCAGCATAGTCAAAAATACAGTGTAAAAAATTTCCGGAATGATGATCCGGTAAAGATATGTCCCAAGCCCCAGCCGTCCCCTCAGCAGGAACTGAAGACCGTAAACAGCAAGATTATAGAAGAAAT
>DWYZ01000252.1 GCA_019118425.1 Candidatus Blautia faecavium
GATTCAAATCTGATCGGAGCCTTATACCATTATATGAAATTGAAGGGAGAGCAGGATTAAGATGACATTTCCGAAAAATTTTCTCTGGGGCGGCGCGGTAGCCGCCAATCAGTGCGAAGGTGCTTATAACGAAGACGGAAAAGGGCTTTGTACCCAGGATGTGACCCCTCACGGGATCATGGGACCAAGGACGGAGGAACCGACGCCGGATAATATGAAGCTGGTCGGCATTGATTTTTATCACAGATACAAAGAGGACGTAAAACTTTTTGCAGAGATGGGCTTTAAAGTATTTCGTACTTCGATCGCATGGAGCCGGATCTTTCCCAAGGGAGATGAGGAGACACCAAATGAAAAAGGGCTTCAGTTTTATGACGATCTCTTTGACGAGTGCCTGAAATACGGCATTGAGCCTTTGGTCACAATTTCTCATTATGAGACTCCTCTTCATCTGGCAAAGACCTACGACGGCTGGGTAAACCGGAAAATGATCGGATTTTATGAAAGGTATGTCCGGACTATTTTCGCCCGTTATGGAAAAAAGGTGAAATACTGGCTGACCTTTAATGAGATTAATTCTGTACTCCACCAGCCCTTTTTAAGCGGCGGCATTTATACAGACAAGGAAAAACTTTCCAAACAGGATCTGTACCAGGCTGTCCACCATGAACTCGTTGCAAGCGCCCTTGCCACAAAGATCGCTCATGAAATGATGCCGGATGCAAAGGTGGGCTGTATGATCTTAAGTATGCCTACCTATCCTTTGACACCGTCTCCTGACGATGTGATCAAGGTAATGGAAAGTATGCATATGAATGATTTCTTTGCAGACGTTCATGTGCGGGGAAGATATCCAGGATATATGAAACGGTTTTTCAGGGAAAACGGCATCGAGATACAGTTTGCACCGGGAGATGAAGAAATCCTGAAAAATACGGTGGATTTTGTTTCTTTCAGTTACTATATGAGCACCTGCGATACCGCAGACCCGGCAAAGCAGAAAAAAGGCAAAGGAAATCTTTTAGGAGGAGTGCCAAATCCTTATCTGGAAGCTTCAGAGTGGGGCTGGCAGATCGATCCTAAGGGGCTGCGCTATGTTTTGAATTATTATTATGACCGTTACCAGATCCCTCTTTTCATTGTGGAAAATGGACTGGGCGCTGTGGATAAGCTTGTAGAAGGAGAAAACGGGGAGCTGACTGTAGAGGACGACTACCGGATTTCTTACCTGAAAAAACATCTGCTTCAGGTAGAAGAGGCCATAAAAGACGGTGTGGAAGTAATGGGCTATACGTCCTGGGGCTGCATTGACCTGGTAAGCGCTTCCACAGCGGAACTGAAGAAACGCTACGGCTTCATTTATGTAGACAGAAACGATGACGGCAGCGGAACATTAAACCGATATAAAAAGAAATCTTTTTACTGGTATAAAGATGTGATCGCAACAAATGGAGAAGCACTGCATAAGGAGGGATAAAAAATATGGGAGACACATTGATCAGTATTATTCCGGATATGAAAAGAAGAACAGTAGATGCTTTTGTGAAAAAAGCAGAGGAGTTTGACCATCCCCTTTTAGAGCGGGAAGTGAAACCCTGTGCCCTGGTATCTGTTTCCAGAGACGAAAGTGGAAACGGGGTAGTCAGTGCCCGGGAAGATATTGGGGAAATGGAGAAAAAGCTTTTAAGAAAGGGAGACAGCATCTGCATGGATTTCGGCGATCATCATGTAGGGTATGTTACCTTGAAGCTGGAATCCGCAGGAAGTCCCCAGGACGCACCTGCCTATTTAAGATTGAAGTTTGCAGAGATCCCCAATGAGATCTTAGATGATTCTTCTACTTACGAAGGATGGATCAGCAAAGGTTGGATTCAGGAGGAATATATCCATATCGATGTGCTTCCCTGTGAGCTTAAGCTCCCGAGAAGATATGCGTTCCGCTATCTGGAAGTGCTTGCTATCGATACTTCTGCGAAATTCCAGGTAGTGGTAAAGGATGCTTCTCTTACGGCTGTGTCCCTGGTATCTATGGACAGTGTGAAGCCTCTTACGGATCTTCCAGAGGATCTGCAGAAGATTGACAGGGCAAGCTTAAAGACTTTACAGGATTGTATGCAGCATGTGTTTGAGGATGGCCCGAAACGTGACCGCCGTCTTTGGATCGGTGATCTTCGTCTGCAGGCAAAGGCAAATTATGCAACTTTTAAAAACCTGGATCTGGTAAAAAGATGCATGTATCTCTTTGCCGGCCTGATCCGGGATGACGGGAAGATTGGCGCCTGCCTGTTTACAGAGCCGGTGATGCAGGTGGATGATACTTTTCTGTGGGACTATTCCCTGTTCTTTGTATCCATTCTTTATGATTATTATCAGGAAACCAAGGATCTGGAGATCGTGAAGGAACTTTGGCCTACGGCATACTGCCAGATCACACTGGCGCTTAAGGATATGAAGGACGGCGTTCTGGATACGGAGAGCAATCCTATGGCCGCTTTCATTGACTGGAAGGACGGGCTGGATCGTCAGGCGGCTGCTCATGGCGTGTGGATCTACTGTCTGCGCCAGGGAGAAGTGCTTGCCGGACTTGCGGGAGATGAAAAGGCAAAAACCCATATTTCAGAGCTTTTAGAAGAAGCCCTAAAGAATGCGGTAGAGGTCTTCTGGGATGAAGAACAAGGCTTTTTTGTAAGCGGAAAGAGCCGCCAGGTTTCCTGGTCCAGCCAGGCATGGATGGTTTTGGCAGATGTGTTTGATCAGGAGAAGAGCCGTAAATTGATGCTGCATCTTCTGGAGGAAAATCCAGATATGGGTATGAGCACACCCTATGCGTACCATCATATTATAGAAGCGCTTCTTCATGTGGGAGAAAAGGAAAAAGCGCTGGAACTGATGCGCACCTATTGGGGCGGTATGATCAAGCTTGGTGCAGACACCTTCTGGGAAGCATTTGATCCAAAGGATCCCAATGCATCTCCTTACGGCAATACCCAGGTGAACAGTTTCTGTCACGCATGGAGCTGTACGCCGGCGTGGCTTTTAAGAGAATATTTTTAATATAACATAAACAACTGGCGCCGGGAGGGCGTTCAGGTGCGGTACAGAGGATTCCTGCGCCGTGACCTGACAACCTCCCGGCGTTAGTTATTTATGGAAAAAGGGTGGATCGGAAGTTTTCGCATAACTTGAATAAGAGACTAATTTAAAGGTCAAAGGGATCATTGCCCGGGAGTATAAATCATGACCCTGGGGTACAAGCAAGTGTAAAAATGTTTTTCTATTTAAAGCCAGCAGCGAAGGGGGGGCTTTAGAAGCCCCGCGGCAGGATATTTTATATTTTAATAGGGAATCTTTAAACTTTTCCGCG
>DWYZ01000253.1 GCA_019118425.1 Candidatus Blautia faecavium
TTGCCGGAGAAATTTATGACTTTACAGGTAATAAAAATAGTCTTTTTGACAGTGTTCAGCAGATTTTGTTCAAACGCTATGAATCACTGGCTCTAAACGTAGAACTTTTAAACAAGGACATGGCTGAAGTGAAGAGAAGATTGGCCATGGCATGATTTCTTATTTTGCTGAAATTCAGGCAGACAGTACATATTTTTTGTACTGTCTGTTCTTTTTAGAAAATATATTTCAGTCTGATACAGTTTAAAAAACCACAGCCTAAAATTCTTTTTTATTTTCTAAAACTTTCACAGATTCCTTCTTTTGATTTTATAAAAAATTTATATTTTTTAGAATTCCTTTCGAAATAAAACACAAAGAAATCAACAAACAGTCACAATCCGATAGTAAAATTAAAAAAAATTTAAAAGGAGCCTGAATAAATGAAAAAAATGAAATCATTTAAACAAAAAATGGGATTATTAGGAATGACGGCTGTATTGTTGACAGGAACGTTAACTTCTGTGAACGTATCACCTGTTTGGGCAGCAGAAGAAACTGAAGCAGCAGAAGCAGATTCACAAGGATTCGACATGAGTACATCCTACCCCGGCGTATCTGCAAAAGCAGGAGAAACGGTAAGCTTTACCTTGAATTTTGCAAGCTTAACCGGAGACAGCTATGATGCCGCTCTGTCTGTAGAATCCATACCGGAAGGCTGGAGCGGAACCTTCAGAGGTGACGAAAGCCAGATCAGCAGAATACATATAAGTGCAGAAAGCAGCACATCTGACTCTTCAGAAGAAAGCGGAAATACTGCCACCTTCAGTCTCACTATTCCGGAAGACGCGGAAGAGGGAACTTATCAGATTGAATTACTGGCAGACGATGGTTCGGGAAATGAAGATCTTCTGGAACTGGAAGTTACTGTGGATCAAACAGAAACGGGACAAGGTAATTTTACTACTGAATATCCGGAACAGCAGGGAGCATCCGGAACAAGTTTCAGCTTTGACGCAACACTTGTGAATAACAGAGGCGCTGCTCAGTCATACAGTCTTTCCGCAGAAGCGCCAAGCGGCTGGCAGGTTTCTTTTACTCCGTCAGGTGAAAGCAGTCAAGTGGCAAGTATCGAAGTAGAAGCCGGATCCAGCGCCGGCCTTACCATTGATGTCACACCTCCCGAAACCATTACAGAAGGTGAATATACAATTCCCTGCACAGCTGTTTCCGCATCAGAAACATTGTCAACAGATCTTGTCGTGACCATTACCGGTACTTATGATCTTACCGTTTCTACGCCCAGCGGAAACTTAAGCCTGGATGCCTACGCAAATACAGAAGAAAGTTTTACGCTTACCGTAACCAATACCGGAAATGTAGATCTGTCAAACATCAATCTTTCTTCCTCTCTTCCAACAGATTGGGAAGCGGATTTCAGTGAATCTACGATAGATACCCTTGAGGCAGGCGCATCTAAAGAAGTGACAGTAAACTTAACCCCTTCTTCCGATGCGATCACAGGTGATTATGTAGCCACCATCACTGCAAGCACTGACGAGACAAGCTCCGAGGCGCAGTTCCGTGTATCCATTAAAACACATACCTCTTGGGGCATTGTTGCTGTAGTTATTATCATAGCCCTTCTTGTGTGTCTGGGTCTTATATTCAAAAAATATGGAAGAAGGTAGCTTATGGAAAACAGGACAAATACGATCATTGAGATAGAAAATCTCACCAAAAAATATGGGAAAAAGACAGCGGTAAATCAGTTGAATTTGTCCATACAAAGAGGAGAGATCTTTGGTCTTTTAGGTCCTAACGGCGCTGGGAAAACTACAACGATCCTGATGCTTCTTGGATTGACTGAACCTGCATCAGGAAAAGCCTCCATTAACGGTATGGACTGTACCAGAGATCCCATTGGAGTAAAAAGCATTGTGGGTTATATGCCTGATAATGTAGGATTTTATTCGGATATGACCGGAAGACAGAACCTGAGGTTTACAGGGAGATTAAACAATCTTTCAGGAAAAGAACTGGAAGAACGGATAGACAGTCTCCTGGAACGTGTAGGAATGACAGAAGCTGCTGATCAGAAAACAGGGACTTATTCACGAGGAATGAAACAGCGTTTAGGAATCGCCGATGTTCTTATGAAAGATCCGCAGGTGATCATCATGGATGAACCTACTCTTGGAATTGACCCGGAAGGTATGCGGGAGCTTTTGGATATTATGCGCCGTCTCTCAAAAGAGGACGGAAGGACTCTTCTGATTTCTTCCCACCAGTTGTATCAGATCCAGCAGATCTGTGACAGAGTAGGCATTTTTGTAAATGGAAATCTGATCGCCTGCGGGCGCATTGAAGAGTTAGGAAAGCAGATTCAGCAGCAAAACCACTATTCCCTTGAGATCAAGGTCTATCCTTGCGATGATAAGCTGCTGGCAAATCTTTATAAACAGCCGGGAGTTACAAAGATTGAAAAAGACGGTGATATGTTTACCGTGCAGTCTAATAAAGATATCCGTCCGGAGCTGAGCGCCTTCCTGGGAAGCAACGGATATACGATCATGCATCTGCACCAGCGGGGCGGCGATCTGGATGAAATCTACCGACTATATTTTGAAAAGGCAGGTCAAAACGATGAAGACAAGCGAAAGTTCAGTAAGAAAAAGTCTGGCAAACGTTCACCATTCAAACGGAACAAAAAGAGCTGAGAGAGCAGTATCCCGGGCTGGTTTAAAAGCGCTGTACCGTAAGGAATTGGCAGATCATCTGACCAGCAAACGATTTATTATCATATTTCTATTAATATGGGGAACCAGTATTGCGAGTTTATACGGGGCACTGTCAGGAATTGCCGATGTAATCGAGAGCGATTCTAGCTTTATCTTTTTAAAGTTATATTCCACAAGCGGCAATTCCATCCCATCCTTTATGTCGATCATTGCCCTTTTAGGACCGTTTCTGGGACTTACTCTTGGATTTGATGCGATAAACAGTGAACGATCCAGCGGGACATTGAACCGTCTGGTGGCTCAGCCGATCTACAGAGATTCCATCATTATCGGAAAATTTCTTGCAGGGGCTACCATTATCGCAATCATGGTATTTTCCATGGGAATTACCATCGGCACGGTAGGAGTGTTAAGCACAGGACTTGTTCCCGAACTGGAAGAGGTTCTGAGGATCTTCTGTTATTTGGTATTCACATGCATATATATAGCTTTTTGGCTGGGATTGTCTATTTTCTTTTCTGTCGTATGCAGACATTCCGCCACATCTGCTCTTGCAGTGATCGCATTATGGATATTTTTTACCATATTTATGAGCCTGCTGGCAAGTATTATCGCAAACGCTATATATCCAATGGACAATGAATTCGCTGCCCTGATAAACTCTGTAGATAATTATACATGTGAACTGAATATAAACCGTATCTCTCCCTATTATCTTTACAGCGAAGCGGCGTCTACAATCATGAATCCGTCTGTTCGTTCTGTAAATGTAGTAACCATGAGTCAGATTGAGGGAGCCATTTCCGGATATCTGGATCTGGGACAGAGCCTTCTTTTAGTATGGCCGCATCTGATCGGGCTGTTCGCTCTGATGCTGGCGGCATTTGCAGGCTCATTCATTGGATTTATGAGACAGGAGATCCGTTCGAATTAATTTTATTAAGAGCCGTTTGATTTCACATACATTTCACATTTTGCCGGCATAATTTCAATCTTTTTTCAAACTTTCATGCTATGCTAGTTTAGTCGGAAAGCGGAAGGAGAGTGGTCTTATGCCGGCATTAACGATTATCAACGGCGTATGCAGCGTAAAAATAAATAAAATGGTAGAGCAGTCCGCCTTTTTGGAAGGACTGCTTACTTGCAGTTTGAAGGACTATATTAAAGGAAATATCAACAGGAACAATCACCATATACTTTTGTTTTTAGACTCGGCAGGCATCCATTCTGTTTCCGGGGAGCTGATCAAGGTGTTGCTGATTAATCGTCTGTCTATCATACTGATCGCCGATGAAAGGAATATCTTCTTAAAAAACAGCTGCCGAAAAGAGCTGCCTTTCGAATATATACCGGAAAATTTTTCACATCGCGAGTTTCGGGAAACTGTAATACGTCATGTGGATCAGAGGGTGTGGAATGACCGGACAATGGTTTTCGGGGACCTGGAGATTGAAAGAGCATACAGGGAAGTCCGGTTTTGTGATGAAGTTCTAGATATAAAAGGCTTTAGCTATATGATTCTTCTTATGCTTGCGGAACATACCGGAGAAGTCGTTTCAAGGGAAGCTATTATCCAGAATCTTCCTGGCAGAAAGAGAAGTTCTCTTAGAAATATTGATACACATATTAAACAAATACGCCAAAATAAGGGAATGGAGCAGTTGATTCGCTGTGTCCGCCCCATTGGCTACTGTCTGGCCCCGGATCCTCTCTATCAAAATACCTAAAAATGCTAAAACCTTTAAAAAACTATTGACAGAAAAAAATATCCATGCTAATATAATCGAGTATGCCGCACAGAGAGGTTTAAGCGCTGCAAGGCCACCATATCTGGCGAGTAATGTTTATAGGAGGTGCCACAGATGTACGCAATTATTGCAACAGGTGGTAAACAGTACAAGGTTGCCGAGGGCGACGTGATCAGAGTAGAAAAACTCGGTGTAGAAGCTGGTGAAACCGTTACTTTTGATAACGTACTCGCAGTAAGCGATAACGGATTAAAAGTAGGCGCAGACGTAGCGAATGCCAGTGTTACCGCTTCTGTAGTTGAAAACGGTAAAGCGAAAAAAGTTATCGTTTACAAGTACAAAAGAAAAACTGGATATCACAAGAAAAACGGTCACAGACAGCAGTTCACGAAAGTGAAGATTGAAAAGATCAACGGATAATCTGGTGTCAATATGATCACAGTTACAGTTGAGAAGAAAAACAAGGCTTATGTTAGTTTCTTATCGAAAGGACATGCCGGATATGCCAAGCATGGACAGGATATTGTCTGTGCAGCAGTTTCCGCTTTGATCATTAATACTGTAAATTCTATAGAACGTTTTACAGAGGATGAGATAGAAGTAAAGGAAGAAGACGGTTTTGTATCATTTCGTTTTAAAAAGCCTGTCACGAAACAGGGAGCGCTTCTTATGGACTCCTTAATTCTCGGCTTGACAGAAATTGAAAAAAGCTATAAAAATCGATTTTTGACAGTAAAAGTCAAGGAGGTGTAACGATATGATGAAAATGAACCTTCAGTTATTCGCACATAAAAAAGGTGTTGGTTCCACTAAGAACGGCCGTGATTCCGAATCCAAGAGATTAGGCGCGAAGAGAGCGGACGGACAGTTTGTTAAGGCTGGAAATATTCTTTACAGACAGCGCGGAACTAAGATTCACCCAGGTGTGAACGTTGGCTGCGGAAAAGATTATACTTTATTTGCACTTACAGACGGTGTAGTTAGATTCACCAGAAAGGGTCGCGATAAGAAACAGGTTTCTATCGTACCAGTAGAGGCAGAGTAATGAGTTGACAGAAGGCTTCAAATCGCATAGGTTTGGAGCCTTTCTTTTAAATTAAGTTGAATCATCCTGACCCGTAGCCACGCAGTAAGTGCGTGGTTCGGGTGTGACATGTATCTAAATTAATCATAGAGGTATCATATGTTTGCAGACAGAGCAAAAATCATTATCCGCTCAGGAAAGGGCGGCGATGGGCATGTGAGTTTCCGCCGGGAACTGTATGTTCCCAACGGCGGACCAGACGGCGGAGACGGGGGAAAAGGCGGAGATGTGATCTTTGAAATAGATAAAGGCCAGAATACCCTTGGAGACTACCGCCATAGAAGAAAATATAAAGCCGAGGATGGCAAGGAAGGCGGAAAGCGGCGCTGCCATGGTGCGGATGGAGCAGATGTAGTCCTTAAAGTCCCGGAAGGAACCGTGGTCATGGAAGCAGCATCCGGAAAAGTGATCGCAGATATGTCAGGTGAAAACTCCCGCCAGGTCATATTAAAAGGAGGCAGAGGCGGAAAAGGAAATCAGCATTATGCGACAGCTACCATGCAGGTCCCGAAATATGCCCAGCCGGGACAGCCTGCTCAGGAACTTGAAGTGATGCTGGAATTGAAAGTTATCGCTGATGTAGGACTGATCGGCTTTCCTAATGTGGGAAAATCCACCTTCTTATCCAGGGTAACAAACGCGCAGCCTAAGATCGCTAATTATCATTTTACGACCTTAAGTCCTAATCTTGGCGTTGTAGATACAGATAACGGCGGCTTTGTGATCGCGGATATCCCAGGACTTGTAGAAGGGGCTTCCCAGGGAGTGGGGCTCGGACACGAATTTTTGCGCCACATCGAGCGCACCAGAGTCATGATCCATATTGTGGACGCAGCTTCCACAGAGGGCCGTGATCCCATAGAGGACGTATACAAGATCAATAAAGAGCTGGAAGACTATAACCCGGAAATAGCCAAGCGGCCTCAGGTAATCGCTGCTAATAAGGTAGACTGTATTTATCAAGAGGATGGAGAAAATCCTGTGGACAGGCTGAAACAAGAATTTGAACCTAAGGGGATACGGGTATTTCCTATCTCTGCCGTCTCCGGACAAGGGGTAAAAGAGCTTTTGTTTTATGTAAAAGAACTCCTTTCCCAGATTGATCTAAAGCCCCTTGTATTTGAACAGGAATACTTCCCAGAAGAAGAATTGATCACAGATAATCTTCCATTTACAGTTGTCAGAGATGAAACAGATCCTAATATCTTCGTAGTGGAAGGACCCAAAATAGAAAAGATGCTTGGCTATACGAATCTGGACTCAGAAAAGGGATTTGCCTTTTTCCAGAAGTTTTTAAAGGACGGAGGAATCCTGGATGCACTTGAAGACGCAGGAATCCAGGAAGGCGATACGGTCCGGATGTACGGCTTTGATTTTGATTATTATAAATAATAAAGAGGAACTGATATGACCAGTAAACAAAGAGCTTATTTAAAAAGTCTCGCCATGAAACTTGATCCGATCCTGCAGCTTGGAAAAAGCGGAGTAACACCAGAAAATACCGCATCTATCGATGAAGCCCTTGCAGCAAGAGAACTGATCAAGATCAGCGTGCTTCAGAACTGTATGGAAGATCCCCGCTCTATGGCAGAGCTTCTTGCAGAACGCACCCATTCCCAAGTAGTTCAGGTAATCGGAAAAAAAATAGTATTATACCGGGAAGGGAAAAAAGATAAGAAAAAAATCATTCTTCCATAAAATTCCATGGAGGTTTATGCATTGGGAAGCAGGAGAAAAAAAATTGGGATCATGGGAGGGACCTTTGATCCCATCCATATTGGACATCTGATATTAGGAGAAAAGGCATATGAACAGATGGGACTGGACAAGGTATGGTTCATGCCTGCCGGAAATCCGCCCCATAAGCAGAACAGAAAAGGAAGAGCCAGTGACAGACAGAGAGTGGAAATGGTAAAAATGGCCATCCAGGGGAATCCGCATTTTGAGCTTTCTCTTATAGAAATGAATGCGGACGGTTATTCTTATACTTACCGGACATTAGAAAATCTTATAAAGGAGCATCCGGACACGGATTATTATTTTATCATCGGCGCGGATTCTCTTTACAGTTTTGCCACATGGAAAGAACCAAAGCGTATCTGTTGTGCCTGTACC
>DWYZ01000003.1 GCA_019118425.1 Candidatus Blautia faecavium
CACTGCTACCATACCAATATAGAGCCTTTACAAAAGGAGCGACCTCTGAATTCCTGATGACTTTAATGGCATAATCTATTGACTTTAAACTTCTCGCGGCGTATATCTTTCTGGCCGCAGACACTTTTGACTTTCCTACCAACATGAGAACCACTCCCATCTTGTTTTTAGTATAACATTTTTTTCTTATATTTCTACCTTTTTCGTAATTTCATTCATAAATATTGTTCAGTCTTTGTTAGTCTACCGTTACCGCATGAGTCGTTGCGTAATCAAAAGTAACTTCCCTGGCCCAATATATCCTCGGATCATTGTGGGGATTTATATGTTTCTCTGCCAAATCCGAAAGAAATTTCGTTGTCTGTTCTCTTGTCATACGCTAATACCTCCGCTTTGCTTCGCTTAAACTGGCCATACGTCTTCTTTGAAGGTCTTCATGGAATTCTTTGCTCGCATTTGTGACCTTGTAGCAAATCCTTTCGCCAAAGCATACAAAATATGTATCTGTAAGCAGTTCGTGTAACACAGTTGTATATTCTTTCGTCATCGCACATCCGCCCAACGCAGGACTTCCATCTTCGCAAATATCAAATCCAGTACAGGTACTCCCCCATATTTGCGGGAACATTACTGCATTTATTTCTACATACACATACTTATTGCTCTTTTTCTTCTCTTCAAAGGTCCTTAAAAATTCTTCATCCGAAGCCAGGACCATCCTCACCTTATATTCCAGCAGCTCTAAATTTGGATATCTTGCATTCATAAAAATCACGCTCCCATTTGCTTTTTCTACCTCTTAACACCAAAAGTGCATCCGAATGCACTTTTTTCATCGCATTTTTAAAGGGCATCCCCGTACAAAGGGATGCCCTTGTCCGTTCAGCCTAAATAAAAACGAAAGGAGTGATAGGCTGAAGATAAGGTATAGGAGACATTTTCCGTCCCCACATATAATATGAAGGATTTTTGAAAATCATCCCGCTATTTCCTGCGCTGTTTCCAAATATACGCGGCAATCCCGATAAAAGCCGCTACAGGGAACAAGAGCACACCTGCCATAAAAGCGAAAGCTGATCTTGGGGAATTATTCCCTGTTTCCTCCCCGCCTTCTGCGTCATATCGTGTCTCTTTTACCTCCACATTTGACGGTGCGGAAGAAGCAGGCCCACTGTCTGTGCCAGCTTCTGCTTCTGCGGTTTCTGTATCCGTATCATCCTGGTTGGCGTCCCCGCTGTAGCGTTCCAATGCTTCCATTGTGGCGATGGCTTTATCTGTGTAATTGCCGTATGCGTCCATATATCCCTGGTCCTGGAGGGATTTATGGTAATTATTCAGCGCTTCTTCATCATCCCCAAAGATAGATTCATCCACAAAAGGGGAATTGGGATTTTCTTCCCCGGCAAGTTCCCCAAGGTCTGTCCCAATATCTTCTTCAACCTGTTCCACAGCTTCAGCCATCTGCTCACCAAGCCGCTCTTCTGCTGCTTCTTGGATTTCTTCCGATGTGTCATAAAAGTCATAATTGGTAGCCGTGTCAGTTTGCTGGTGGATCTTCGTCATATCCTTTCCCTCAATAAAGCTATCAACGGCTTCCTGCCCCACCGCAAGAACAAATTCTGTCATCTCCCCTTCGTAGAGCCTCAGTTCCAGGTTACAAGCTACCGGCTGTTCAATCAAAGTTTCGTTGAAACCCAGGTATGCGACAGCAAGCACCTGATAGTGCCCGGGTTCTAAATAACCGGATACATGTCCAGTGCGCAGGTCCACATCGATATGCGCCCTATGCTGCCGTTCCTCCTGCTCATAGATAATGCGGTATACATCGTTGGAATATAGACGCTCGGCCCCCTGATAATCAATCGATACAGACAAATTATTCTCTGCACCTTCCTCGTAAATAACAGGATCCCGCGCTCCGGACGAATCTGCATAAACAGGTACCGTAAACAAAAATACGGCAAGGGCACATAATACAACCTTCTTTTTCACGAAATATCACCCCTCTTTCATATGGATATATTTCTCATCATCGCGGTCAGAAGGGGTACGGAAATGGACCATATCATTTTTTAATGGCGTAGCATCATTGATCGCATCCATGACTGCTTCATCCAGGATCTCTTTCTCTTCTGATTCATCGATTCCCTGGCGCTCTGCTTGATCCAGTTCCGTTTCCACCTCTTCTGTGAGCATCCGCAGGTTAAAGTTATCCTCTACAACTGCAACCGTACTGCAGTGGTATACGAGCTGGATGCTGCTGTCAACCCCGGTCTCGGGCGAATATCCCCTCGACCACATCAGGGGCGACATAAACGTCACATGGTACTGGCTTTTACACTCCCTGTTTATTGCCGTGATCTGGCAAAGGTATCCTACTTTATCTTTTGTGTTATGGTAATCACGGATGAGCGCCTCGAATTTCTCAATCCATACATCGTTCCTTTCAAAATCCAGCTCTAATGTGACAAATTCATTTACAATGCTCACAAAACCGATCTTTGCCGTATAAAGGTGATATGCTTTTTCTTCCTTTATCCCCTTTTCTCCGATCCGGAGTATGCCCACCTCGATATATGCGGCCGGCTCCCCATCTTCTCCCACCCCTACGATATCATCAATAACGGATTCCAATGGCACCTCTTCATAAAATGGGAGGTCTTCATATTCCTCTTCGTCCTCATCAAAACCATAATCATCATACACATTGCCTTCCTCTTCGTCCGGTATCTCCTCTGGCAGGTATCCATCCATAGCATCCCTCCTGGATTCGCTGGTATCCGCCTGTGGAAAACCTGCCCTCTTTTTTTTAGATTTCCTATTTCCCATCTGGTTTAACGCAGGCCCTTCTGTCTATCCGCCCACCAGCAGAGGACTGTCCCTGTTCCCGCCGGGCCATGCCTGCCCCTCCTTTCAAAAATAATCGACTATGTAAATAATCTAACAGATACCCTCCCTTCCTGTTTTTCCCAGCGGGAAATACAGGAGGAAAGGATATCTGTTGCAATTAACGGATCCTCTCTTCTGGTTTCGTTGTCATCGCTTTATACAGCTTTGTATCCGTTGGGAACTCGTTCACGAACGGGATGATATCAGATCCTGTATAAAGGAGGCCCTGGCCGGCCGGCACACCCGTGACATATTCCATTTCCTTATCGCTTAAATTAAACATCTGCTGCATCTGCATGCGGGAATATGGATCCAAGTTGAGCATCATGACAAAATCACAGTTGTTAATAACTGCACGCCCTTCCGCAGAGCGGAGCATATCCTCCACGTTCTGGGTCATACCAGTCGGTATGCCATCCCATTTCCTAGCCCGCTTCCAAATCTGCCGCGTGTACTTTGCGGAAGATTCCGTTGCTACCAATTCATGGAACTCATCGCAGAAAATCCATGTCCTCTTTCCGCGCCTCCAGTTCTGGATCATCCGGTTCCAGATATTATCCAGGCACACCTGCAAGCCCATGTTTTTCATCCCGCTTCCCAAATCTTTGATATTATAGACGGTAAAACTGTTCTTTATGTCCACGTTGGTCCTCTGCGAGAAACAGTCTTGCGTTCCCGTTACGAACCGTTCTATGGATAGTGCCATGTTGTGTGCTTCTACTTCTGGTTGTTGGAGCAGTTCCTCATATAGCGAGCCCAATGTCGGTACGATATCGCTGTCGAATTTTTTCCCTGATTGGTTAAGCTCTTCCACATAAAGGCCATAAATATTCTTTACGCATCTATTGATGATAGAATGCATGATGGGGGACATAGGGTAACGGCTGCCTGTGATCGATTCACACAAGCTTTCAACAAAGTCTGTTTTTAAGGCAATCGGGTCGTCCTTATCAGAATAATCAATGTCCAGATCCATCGGATTGATATATACGCCTGAGCCAGGTGCGAGCCTGATTACATTGCCGTCCAAAAGCTCAGCCAGCATCGTATATTCTTCCTCCACATCGATCACTAAAATATCATCTGTTGAGCAAAGTTTTATAAAAGTTATCAGCATCTTAGCCATAAAACTCTTTCCTGACCCTGGTATCCCGAAAATACAGCCATTCCCATTATTTGCCAAACGTCGGTCATAGATAATGAGCTGTTTGGACAGGGCATTTAAGCCATAGTAAAATCCGGAAGGATGAAAGAACTCCTTTACACTAAATGGGTTAAAGGCCGCTGCCGCCGCTGCGTGCAGCACCCGCTCGATCGGCAGCCAGTTTTTGCCTAATGGCAAACAGGAGTTGAATGCCAGTTCCTGCGGCTTATAAAGTTTCTGCAGGCTGCAAATAAAACGTTCTGCCGTTGCCTGGACTGTTTTCGTGTATTCCTCCAGCTGTTCCTTCGTTTCTGCAAAAACGCAAACACACAAAGTTGTCACAAAGAGTTTCATGTTATCTTTCGTGATATCATTCAGTAATTGGGATGCCGACCGCTGGGAAGCCAAATATTTTGGCGATATCAAGTCCGGCGAATAACCTTTTTTAGATGCCCGCTGTTGCTGGGTGATCACATTACTGTTTATGTTCGTAGTCTGCTCGGACACCTTTTTTAGTGCCTTAGTTTGCTGCATCGCTTTATAATGAATGCTGGTCAGCATGTTAAATGGCATATTCGCCAGCTCTGTAAGGATATCCGCCCTTATGATAGTAGGCAGGTTATTGATAAACAAAGCCCTCCCATACATGTCACCAACACGGAAGTGGTCTGACTCAAAAGACATATAAGTGGCGATCAGGTCTTTTGTCGTCATTCCCCGCTGTGCCAGCATTTTCAGGGTATAGGATTCCGATAACCCGCCGTCCTTCATCTTCATGCTCTGGTAAAGGGGAGTATTGGAGTCCATATGGTAGATGCTATATAAGGTTTCCAGCCTTTCCCGTATCGTGAGTGGTCTAAACTCAGCACCACTGAGCTGTCTCCCGCCCTCTGCCGCAGCCAGGTCGATCCGGACGAATTTATTGATTGCGTCCTCTATATCATCTGCTTCTATAGTCACTGCCAGGTACTTGTCATGTATGATATTGTTCCGGGCACTGGCCATTTTGGCTATGAGCATGTTGTTGATTTCCTCCCGGTACTCGTTCAGCCCGTCAGAACACATGGGTATGAGCACTTTCTGCTCAAATTCCACCCGGCCGACCGTCTTATTATAGATAAGGATCTGCACATTGATATCCGCACCAAAGGATCCTAAAAAATCCATATATTTTTTTACGATCTGTTTTTGGTCATCCAAACTTGCGATAGAAAAATTTGTGTCATTGATCCGGTATGCTTTTGAGTATGTATTCTCATCCAAACGGATGATGCCGTTTTCGTAGACTTCCTCATAAGGGATACTATCCTGTGCAGTCTTCGGTATCTTCGTCTGTTCTTTCTTCTTTTTGCTGTTTTTCTTGTCTGTTTTGATCCCAAAAATTCCCATAGCCCCTCCTTATTGATAACCAATATACTCTGGATGTTCCTTTAACGTCTTTGCGCTGTATTTTTTTTGGTGCTTGCGGTGCTTCCGGCTGTCTTTTTTATCTGAAGATAACGTGATGCGTGTTTCATACAGCCTGTCTTTAGGAGACAGGTAATACGCCAAGAACATCGTCGTAAGGTATTTTTCCAGTGGGATCCCAAATGGCTCGATGATACCGAATGCCATTACAGGCATGGATATGACCACGCCAAGACGTATCGTCATCCCCATCCCCATATTGTATCCACACATATCTGCAAAGGCATGAATCCCAAAATTAAGCAATGCGCATATTACTACACATACCGTCTGGCGGGCCGTCAATGGCCCGACCAGAGTCGTTTTAAACCGGAGGATATCCTCCGGGATTTCTATTTCGATCATAAACCAAACACCTCCTAAACTCCTACTACATCATTTGCGATCCCCATTGATTTGATCAGGAGTCCAACTTTGGTACAGAGCAGCCCCAGGAGCAGAAGGTAATGGTCCCCGCCCAGCAGGCTGTCCAGGAACTCCGTGCATCCTTCACCGGAAAAATTGGTTGCTTCCAGTGCCGTCAGCAGCTCCGCCCCTGTGTTCGCACCAACTGCCTGTGCAATAATAAAAGACATGCCGACGTTGATCCCGATTATAAGGGCATACTGCAGGGAAATAGCCAAAAATTTTTTGAGGTATCGGATGGCATTGCTCCTATACCCGTCCCGGAAACAGTCGCTTACAGCAATAGGGGCAAACAAGCATCGCACGACCATCTCAACAATACGGGATACTGCCAAAAACGTAACGATCAATGATGCAATTGTTGATATAAGCCATGGCAGGATTGCCTTGATCACAAATCCTATGCTTGGCAGGAGTTTTACATCTGAAACCCCTTCTTTAAACTGGTCATATTGCGGTGTGCCCTTCTCGAAAAAGGCCATGCCCTCGGCTAGGCTGCTTTCATTAAGCAGGTTTGCAACAGCCTGTCCAAATGCTACAAACCCCTGCAGGAGATCCATAGAGTAAATGATCAGGATATAGGCAACGATCATGAATACGATCGACCGCATAAAATGCTGCAGTGTAAAACTCCGGTCCTGTACTTTTTCCGCCAGGTCTAGGAGAAAATAGATCAACATGATCCCCACTCCTATTCCCATGATCGCACCCGCGACAGATGTAAATACAGGATTATTCATAAGGCTGTAGTACATATCATTGTATGTGGAAAACGTATCCATGGCTCCGCTTACGCTGTACAGCTGATTAAAGATCAGAGAGAACCAATCCGTAAGTACTTCAAGCATATGTATTGTCCTCCTCTCTGGCCGCTAAATCACTCGGGCATGACGATCTCAACGCCAAGTCCAAGGGAATCCACTAAGAAACGCAGCGCCATCAGGGCGATCCCCGCCACCATTGTCTGTACGGCATCTGCCTTGCTCTCGCCGTCCTGTCTTTTAAGCGCCAGCAGGAACATGACGATCCCCCAGATCAGGACACATAGGCCGACCCAAAAGAACAGGTAGATGATGATCCCGATCACTTTCCCCATCAGATCCCCTGCATCCACATTCCCTATATCAGAGGATGCAAGGATCGGGACAGCTGAAAAGAGCAGCATCATGATCACGGTCTGGACCATATAGATCCTCTTTAATATTTTGGTAAGGTTCTTGGATCTTTTCTTTCCATTCAGCAGAAAATCCCCAACATAGTAATCTGCCGCCTGTTTTAAATTTTTCATGCCGGATAAACTCCTTTCTCTCATTTTTTTCCGGTCTGACATCCGTACCTTTCAATCCTCCTTCCTTTTCATAAACAACATTCAAACTATAAAGCAAATAATAGGATGCCAAATGCCCCGGCATCCTATAACCTGATAGATTATCTCTTTCCACGTATCCAATTATTTATTTTTAAGAAAAAAAATAGCGGGGTTGGCCCCGCTAATTCTTAAAATACGCAACCAATTCCTCAAATCTGGTTTCGGTATGCGCCCAAAAAAATTTTGCTTTCTTTTCCGGCAGGAATTTATATAAGTTGTCCTTGTAGATCTCCCTCGCCGCTTCAGTTGACGTACATTCCGTTGTTTTCAGGATAGACATCATCACCGCACGGCTGTGTGTTTCATTAACTGGTTCTTGGCAGATCTCATTTAGTACATCATTGAATGTAATATCTAATTTTTTATAATTTTCTTCGTGCTGCTTCTTGTTCTTCTTCGGTGCTTGGGCTCCTGGCTTGCTCTGCTTTTCGTCTGGATTCCGGCCAGCGTTTCCTTCTTTTTTCTCCTGCTTGCTGGCTGCCGCCTGTTTTGCCGCCGGACTTTTCTTTTCCTCTGGGTCCTTCTTTTCCTCCGGAACTTTCTTTTCTTCTTGGATTTTCTTTTCTTCTGTTTCTGTCTTTTGGATATCGTCCCGAATGTTTTGATCCTGCTTGCTCCTTGGATCAGATCCTGCATTCCCAGCCGCCCCGGCCCATGTTCCCAGCCCTATGTCTTCTAGATGGTCATCTACGATCTCGCCTGCCAGTACGTCCAACCGTTTCCGCGTTGCTTCAAAATTTATAAATCCATCGGATCCAAAAAAGCCGTCACGGGGGATGGCTTCGTCCAGGATATCGTCAAACGCCGCAAAGCTTTCCATCGCTTCCTGCCCTGCCCTGTCTTTCTCCTCCCGTTCTTTTTTTAGCTGTTTCAGTGCCGGCCGGCCCTCTGCATTTTCTTTTTTGGGAGGTCCTGCATTTTTCTTTTTCACTGCTTTTTTTCCCTGGTTTTGGCTTTCCTCGCCTGTTTTTATAACTTCATTCCGTTTCCCTTCTTTTTTCCCTGGCTTACTGTTTGTGTCCTTTCCTGCATTAGCCTTCTTCCTGCCGTCAGTCTTATCCATATTTTTCCGTTCCTCCGCTTTTCCCTTTATGCCTGCCTCCACAGTCTTCTTCCCAGCCTCTTTCTTCCCCTCATTCCTTATGTTTTGGGTATCCGGAGCCTGGGCAGACATAAGAGTGACAGGTACGGCTGTCCTTTTGAAGAATACCTTTCCTACTAAATGGCTGTCATATTTTATCAGCAGGGTATAGACTTCCTGCATCCGGTTGTCACCCCAGAGGATGATCCGGGAATCCCCGCCCACGATACGGCCGATCTCAAAAGCGATGATAGGTATGGACCGCTCCAAAGCAAAAGGCATCCGCTTTATCCGTATCCGCCCGGCGCTGACATGATCTAAGATATCCGGGACAAGGGCAGTGTCTGCCCCATAAAAAAGCAGGATCTGGTGTCCATGCCCCATTATGGATTCCAACGTCCCTTTATCCAGCACATGAAGGTAAGCTATATGTGTAATGTATAAGTCCATCTATTTGGGAAGTACCCCTACCCCCTTTCCATTTATTTTTTTATCCTTTCCTGTACGGATGCTTCGTCCAGCCTTCCGTCCTCATCTTCCGGCAGGTCCATTTGCTCATACTCTTCCAGTATCGCATCATAAGACCCGCTCCCATTATGCGGGATCGTATCAAAGCCATTGGATACGTTTATGTGGTGGCGGATCTGGTCATCATGAAGTTTTATCCCCATGGATATGGGGCTTGCCATATACCGCATATAGGAAGTCCCTTCCTCAGAATCTTCGTAACAGCATGTTGCAAAGAACGGGATCTTATAGATCCCACACAGCATCTCCAGTTCATCCAGCCGTGGTGCGATCTTTTCCTCAAATTCTTTTCTGCGGTCTATCATAGGTTTTCCCTCCTGTAAAAATGTAAAAGTGCATTCGGATGCACTTTTTCTGTGGCACAATACAAGCATCCTGCTTACCCTGTGATATCCAAAAACATTTTTGTGATATCTTCCTCATCCATGCCTGTTTGTGCCATTTCCCCTGGGCTGTCTTTCGGGGCAGGCCCGGGGGTAGAGAACGGATGGGCTTGCGCCTCTGTCCATTCTGATGCTTTCCCGCCCCTGCCGTCAGTTAACACCTCCATACCCTTCCCTGCATTTGGCATCCCTGCATTTTCAGGCGAAATGGAGGTTGGAAGGGGATTTTGTAGGGGAACGCTGTCATTCCTGCTTGCGCCAACTGGGGTTTCCTCCTTTTTTTTGGGACGCCGCAATACTGGCTTCCTGACAAACCCGCAGGGAACGGAAGGTACATCGTGCACTGCCTGGATCATCTGGTCAAACTTTTCTTTGTCTTTCCCTTCCTGGAAATATTCCTCAGGGAATTCAAAGATGCAATACCTAAGCAGTGTCTTTACAAAACTGTTCCGGTAGCCTGGGGCAATCCGTCCCAGATAGCTTATGACCGCTTCATCTTCCTTTTCATCTAAAACTACTGCAAAATGATATGTCCTGCGCACTGGTACCATCGGGCCTGCCTGGGTATCAAGATCCGGGCATATGCTGATCCGCCTTCCTTCGGCAAATGCTTTCAACGCTAGTTTTGTCGCACGGGAAAAGCAAAGCTTCCTGGCCCTGTATAAGCTCACAAGGTCCAGGTCATGATAAAAGTAAAGCTTTACCTCGATCTTCATAAAAATACTGGCAATTCCTCCTTTCACACAACATTGTTTTCCGTGGCTCTAATAGCCTTAGCTTTTTGTACGATGCAGAAGCATATACTTTCGTCCCGTCTAACTTCCGCAGGTCAAAATATCCGCTGCTCCTGCGCCCATATATAAAACATTCCTGGCTGCTGTAAACCACTTTGTCAAATAGCCGGAACCCTTTTACAAGATAAGGTGCCTGGTTCCGCTTGCGGTAACCGCCTTTTAAAATAGTGCTCTTGTGTATCTGGCGGTTATGGCACCTGGCCTTTTTCTGGTAAAAGTAATACCCCAACGGCTCCGCGTTCGGATGGCCGCTGATACATCTTGCATCATTGCACCGTGTTTTCGGCAAATTATTCTGGATGCGGGTGTGTTTCGTGATATACCCGTAAGTCAGGCTGGTATCCGGATACAGTCCCTTTAACTGATGGTAGAAAGCCCACCGCATGATCCCCATGAAAGCGGCATCCCGGAACGCCATTCCCCGCTTGACCGTCTTTGGGAGTTTTACCGTTCCCTTGTGGTAACCTTTGTGGCAGGTCCCACAGAGCGTAACCAGGTTATTCGGGGCATCCCCGCCTGTCTTCCTGCTTTCTATATGATGCACATTGAGTATCTTATCTTTTGACTTCCCTTTACAGCACTGGCAAATATGGTTATCCCGGAACAATACATATTCCCGTACATTCCAGAAACCGAGCTGTTCTCCCTGTTGGTACTCCCGGCCCGCAATATCCGGGTTTTTGATTTTCTGGATGTCGAAAGAAGCAGCCTCCACTATAACCTTCGTAATGGGAAGTATCTCATGGGCCCTGCGGACAACAGTAAGGTGTGTACCAACCTTGTTTTTCACAGACGGGGCAAGCCAGCCATCGCCGCGCTTACGGTTCGCAAAGCGGGCCTTCCTGTATCTTGTTTTTCGGCTGCGCCGTGCCCTGCGGTTCTGGCGGCGTGTGGCAAGCAGTTCTACTATATCATTCCTTAATTCAATTTCTGCCGCATACAGTTCTTTTTTATCCGTGGCAGCAGACAGGCCGATATATTTGCTCCCAGGATCGACACCAAGCGTAATGTCCTGTGTATTGTTGGGCACCTTATACAAAAGCTGTATGGTAAACGGGCAGCGTTTTAATATTTTGGCTTTCTTATCGTTTAGGAGTTTTCTGACTTTTCTATGTCTTGTTGTAGGCATAAGCGGCTGCCCGTCAATATTTCGTACATATACCATGTGCAAGGCACTCCTTCCTTATAATTTGGTATGTTTGATACGGTAAGTCGGAACATACCGTCCGTAATGCAGCCTTCGGCAATGTTATCCTGTGGTTTCTTAATAGCAACACTGCCCCTACCCATCAGGGCTGTTTAATCACTATCCTTAGAGCAGCGGACTAGGCTGGACATCCGCTGGTAACTATATATTCGCAGGTAACGTAGCGCCCATAGCGCTTAGCCTAGTCAACCATGGGCTCTTACAAGCCCATTCCCTTTAGGGGATGGGCAGTTGACGGATTAGCTCCCCCCTATCGTGCGCTTTGATGTTTTCAGTTCCATATAACGGAGCATATAATACCCCCTTACATTGCTGTACATCATCGGCAGCCCATCATTGCAGTTGCCTGGTATCACCTGCAAGCCTTTCATCCCTTTAAAATAATCTGCATACATATCGTACCATGCGGCCCCCGTACCGCCAGTAATCACCAGCACCTCATAATCACGGAGGTAATTGCTTATTTCTTTCAATTTTTCGATCGAATCCATGCATACAGCACGGTTGGCGGCTTCTAAGTATGGGCCGATGGCGATATCCTTGGTAGTCATGTGTTCCTCGTCCAAAACCGTGACAAATCCCTTCGAGAGATATTTGGGCAAAGCGGATACGCGGATATCCTCCCCATGCTCCTTATAAATAAGCCCCGCCGTCTCCTGCAGGACACGGAGCATCCCAAGCCCTGGAAGGGATTCTTTTACAGCAACCTTACGGGAGATAGTTCCATATGGGTCGAATGTGCCATATCCCACATCCACGATCATCATATTTTTTAACAGCATGGACTTGGCGTTCTGGATGTAGTGTCCTTCCTCGTCAATAATCACAGCATACATCGTGCCGGATGGCTGCGGCATGACATGTACTTCCTGCGGCTTTACGTGGACATCCCTCCATGCCCCTGTGCCTATGCGAAGCCTGAAATCGTGTTCTTCCTGGAAGACCTTCGTGATCGCATGGATATCCCGTTTTACCATATATGCCGTAGGGAGACCGGTCTGTATGACAACCGGCACATCTTTCGGACGCTGCCGTATCTTATTGCTCATCAAGCCGATCCCAAGCCCTACCATGGCCAGGACTTCAAATGTTTTACTGCCATAACGGTTGCGACGGAACAATTCCGCATCCGTATCGCTGGTATCATCCGCCGTCACCTGTTCCTGCGCTGCCTTCCCGACAAGATAGATACCGCTGGCATCTTCCAGTAGGATATCATCCTCATCCAAAACTTTTAACATATCGCCATCTACCCTTTTTACATAAGATGGTACGCAGTAATATTTATTTGGCGCATAGCCTTTTACAGACCCAAACCCGATGTCGATCCCGATATGCCATGTATTCTCTATATATACATTTTTTTTGGGGACAACCTCCTGCGGTGTCCTGAAATCTATGGTCTCCAAGCCATTCACTCCTCTCTTTCCTTTCTTACTTCCTTATTTTCTTAATTAAGGCGGGCGCACTCTCTCCCGGTTCAGCGTGCCGGGAATGGTTGCCTGCGCTAATAATATAATGCCTGATTTATACACATCCATCACAAAAAATAACGCGATCCAGGGCAGGACGACAAAAAAAGAAGGATATCCTCCTTATTCCAGGATACGGACATCCTCCCATTTCTTTATTATGCTTCTTACTGGAAACCATGGTAACGGTAAAAGAGGGTAAAGCCCCCATATGTATTGGCAACGATACGGTCCAGGTTTCCTCCGGTACAGTGCAACCACACATTCTGCCCAGAAGCGCTCTTTCCCATATAGATACCGATATGGTTATCCCCGCCGGAAGCGATCGTGTTCTTAAGCCCTATGTCCCCCGGCGTGAGTTCCCCGGAACTTATTGGCGTAAATGCCGGGGAAGAAAGGAATCCACCGGTAGCCCAACTGTAACTCACATCCTGGCATCCACCAAAGTAAAACGCCCATCCAACAAAAGAGCTGCAGTCCAGGTACTGTGGTGCCTGTGGGGATGGCTGGAGCCGCATATCCATGCTGTAGGATATTTTTCCATATAAGGAAAGCCCTGTCTCTATTACCTTTTTCCTTCTCTCATCCAGCCCGGAAGGCCAGCCAGACATTGCCTCCATGATCAGGCTCTGTTCCGCCTCAGGGATATTCCCGCTGTCAAAAGCGACCACAGAGTAATATTTTAAGACTTTATCCGGAAATTTCTGGTCCTTGTAATCATATTTCCCGTATGCGTCTTTTTCCACTTGTTTTTCCCGTTCCCTGCCTCCGCAGCGGGCAGAAGCATATTGTTCCGCTTTTTCAAGCGTATACCGTGCTTGGCAGAATTGGACAAACCCGGCATCCTCGAATTCAAATGCCTGCAGCACTGCTTTCAGTGTCTCTGTATCAGTTGGGTCAGGATACCGGGCCGCCTGGATACATCTGGCAAACAGTTCCGCCGCGATACGGATGGAATCCTCTTTCCCTACGTTTTTTCCAGGGTTAGGGTTCAGCCCAGTATCTGCGATCCGGAATATATCCGGATTCCCGGGCTGGTGCCGGTATTGCGCGATCGCCTTAAAAAGCTCCTGGTATGCCGCGAATCCATACTCCTGTGCCGCTTGTTCCAAGTCAGGGACATATGCCTCCAAATCTTCCGATAGGATAGCTTTCACCGTGGTCAGTCCGTTCCTCAGCCCTACGTTCATACTTGGCAGATTGTTCCAATTTGTAATGCGGTAGATTTTATAAGCAAAATCTTTATTAAAGTCGTCCCACCAGACCTGATTCCCAAACTCGTCCTTTTGCGCAGCGGCTTCATTCAACAATGATAGTTCCTCGTCAGGCACATCGTTTAAAAGTCGGTCCACCAGGTCAGTAAGGCTTTGGAAAATCGAGGTGAAGATACCCGCATGCACAGTGGCTGGCGCGGAAGCCATGGATACCGCTACAGCTACGGATAATGCCGCTAAAGTGACCTTTCTTTTCTTCATGTTTTTCCTCCTCGCTACGCTGCTGATGTATACCCAAACGGGTCGCTGCCCGCACTTGGGAAGCAATAAAAAGTATATACGGCTCCCATCGCATTATGGATCACGGTGACATTAGGGATATACTGGCTCCTGTCATATGGGTTAAATGTTTCCCCGTTGTTCTCCACATAAAGGATATCCCCCATATAGTCATGTTCGTCTATGTTTGCGGGCAATGTGCGGTTTCCCTGTACAAGCACCTGGCGCACACCCTCAAGGATCGCACTGTCTACGCTTCCGCCTTGGTCCATCCAATACCCTGCGTTGGCAAACCATCCGGAATTACGTACATAATTGTAGAGCCCATCGCCTCCGCTGCCGAAACTACCGCCATACAACTCAAAGCGGTTTGCCATCAACGAGGCTTCCGCCATCGCCCCTTGGACCGTACCTTGCTCCTGCTGGCAGAGCCGTGCAATTCCCCTTAACTGGCTTTCTGACAAAGAATAAGTATCCCCTGTATAGGATCCCTGCTCCCGTCCATGGTACATACGGTATACATTTTCCGCCCATCGTATCCTGGTATCCATATGGGAATCCTTTTCATAGCACCGTTCAAAGTTGGCACAAAAATACCTGGTCGCATCAGACACATCCTTACAGTTTTTAAAGGTATCCAGGGATACGTGGCAGTCCGCCCCATATTCAGCCCCGATACTGGTCCACATCCATTCCCCGTTTTCAAGTTCCCATAGCATATATTCAAGCTGGAGGAGTATATTGTCGCTCGGCCAAGTTTCCCCTCTGCTGATTAGGAATGCCAGGAACTTCTCTTTCCGTCCGAAAGACCACTGGACCATGCCGATCCCTTCCCCGTTGCCTTCTACTGCATTTGCGTACACATCGCTCGGGCCTCCGCCGCTTTCCCACATCAGATTACCGATGATGCCGGCAGCCGCTTCCTCCGTATACCCGGCATCCAATAGCCCAAACCAGAGCTTTTCCACGTTCGAGCTGCCTACCACATTGATCTCTGACGCAGAATCCGGATGTTTCTTTAAGCCGCAGGAAAACAACCTGTCAAAGTAATAAGTAGTTACAGTCACGTACAGATGACGGTGGCCAGGGCAGTAATAATTTTCCAGTTCACCTAAGATATTATATTCCGGTACGCATCCGGTACAGAAAGTCGTTTCCACCCGTTTTTCCATCTCATGTGACCCATTAAACAGGGCGATCAGGTATACACGGATCAATGCCTGGTATGTACCATCATAAACGGTATCATCAATATCGACTTTTTCCAGGAACTGCTGGAGCATTTCTTCATCTTCTGCCTTGACCTCATCGGATGCCCCTTCAAGGGCATAAGTCTCCATACTGAAATCAAACAATGCGGACATCAGGCACAGACATTCTTTTATGTTATTGTCTGTCTCTAAGAACCCGTATTCATTGGGGTTCTCTATATAGACCTGTTCATTTTTTTCGTCCTTGTATGTTACGGTGACGGTTTCATAAGACCCGTCCGTATATAATTCCTCTATCTTCTCAGCGTAATCCTCGTGGCACTGGATCAGCGCCTCTACATACTGTGCGACTGCACGGTTATCCTGTTCCTGTTCCATTTTTTCGTTATCCAGGCCCATAATGGCAAACAGCCCAAAGATCAGGGCGAGGACAAGAAAGAGGACAACCAGCACCGGCCCCATCAGCGTACCAAGCGTAGCGATCGCGGATACAACAAGGCTCACCACATAGGCAACTGCCCTTGCCCCCAGCATAACAGCTTTCGCTGCGGCATTGTAAGCTAACTGTATTGCCTTCGCCCCAGCTTTTCCAGCAAGTGCGGCAGACTTTTTTGCGCCTGCACTAACGATCACCTTTGACAGGTTTGTTCCGGCTTTATAAATGTGTTTCACTAACGCGGATCCGCCAGTTAGGATACGGTCTGTCACGAACCTTCCAGTGCGTATTGTGGCATTTGGCACAGCTTTTGGCGCTTTAGCCAGCACCTTCGCTGTGTTCCTGACAACCTTCGCATCCTTCATAACACGTTTTGCGTTCCTCAAAGCCGTCCTTTTTGTCCGTAACGAGATCTTTAACATCCGCCTTGCTACCATGGTTGAGAACAACGCACCCTGCAGGAGGTTATTTTCAGAATTTCTTGCAGCCCTTTGGGCTACTACACGGAACGATACCGACAAGCGGGCCGATTTCCTTTTTAACCTTTTTATAAGAGGCATTTTTACTTTACGGAAGGACTTCTCCAGCCGGCTCAGTTTCTGGTAGGTCCGCAGCAACGCTTTTTCCTCAGCATTCAGCGTTTTATTATCTTTTTCCAGAAGCTTCTTTATGCTTTTTTTATCGAACGGCAGCCCATTTCGTTTCATCTGCCCCCGGACCAGTTTCAGGAGTTTCTTGAAATCACGGTAGTTTGTCGGCTTTAGGATCTTATCTATCTCATCTTTCGTCAATTCTTTTTTGAAATGCACCTGTAACTTTTCCGTAAATTTCAGGTTGCTGTCCGCCTTTTTTTCAGCAAGTTTTTCATTCCTATCCTGCAGTACCTTTCTCAGGTTCTCTTCCACAGTCTTATAATCATCTGCAATCTTTTTGCTTTTCCAAAATGACCTTAACCTATGGTATGTGACACGATTCCTGGCAAAACGGTATAAAAACCGGCCCGTGGGTACAGCCATGTACTTACCTGCCACAGTGGCCGTTATGACCGCCCCACGTATTGTAGGGTCAGTTCCGGCCGCAGACATCACCCATATTTTCGCTGATAAAGCCACTCTGCGCAGACCCATGCCAGCCATATGGGACGCAGGGCGGCGGGTGCTTCCCGCATAATCAAAAAAGCGGATACGGTTTTCGTTTGTGTTTACAGGTCCCATGATCGCGGGAGTATCAAAAGAACCACTTTTTTTACTCTCATTCCCATCCGGCCCGGCCCCGTCTGGAGGCGTGCTGCCTGGTGGGGGTGTGCCGCCGGGTGGGGGCGTGCTGCCAGGTGGGGGCGTGCTGCCTGCCGGGCCTCTATACACGCCTTTGGTATAGTTCCTTCCCCATATCTTTCTTTCTGATGGCCGGAAATAAACTTTGCCGGCTTTATTTCCAAGCATTTCTCCAATCCCGTATCCATTCAGACCTCCGCCTATCCATTGGCCTGACGTTGTATCCTGAACGTTTTTCCTCTTTATGTATATGGGACCAAAGTCCCCTTGGATGTTTCCTCCGGGCTCTTGGCTATCCGTTTCCCCAGTGTGGGTGTCCCCGCGCATAAATGCTTCATACTCTTTTTGTGCATTTGCCAGTTCCCCACTCAAACGTTCCGGCTGGTATTTTTTTTGTGGCGCAGGGTTGCCGTCTACACCTGTATTTTTTTCGTCCCCCTTTGGTTCCTGTATTTCCCAAAGCTGGCTATTCCTATCCGTGGCGGAAGGTTCGGCCATGCCCGCCGCTTTTTTCCCTCCTTCTAGCTCCTGCTGCTGCCCGCTTTGCCTGTTCCCGCCCGACATGGATGGCGCAGCCGTGCCTGCCTTATTTTTCTCTATTGGAGGCTCCCCTTTATTTACGGGATCCTGGAATGCTTCCCAAAGCCTTAACTCCTGACCATCATAGATTCCGTTCCCAAATCTGACAGTCCAATGATCCAGGGAACCTACATGGACAGGATTTTTTTTCTTTTTAGGGGGGATGTCCCCAAACATCGGGCCAGCATCATCCCTGCCCGATCCACCAAGCCCGGGGAAAGCTGTCCTGGTGTCCAGTTTCTTTTCTTCCTCGCCCGTCCAACCTATGTCCCTATCCTGTTCAGAAAAATAGCTCTGATCCTCCTGCCCGGTATCCATTTGAGGAGAGGCGGGAAAATCAGGCGAAACTGTTTTCTTATTTTCCTTTTCGGGCAGGCCTTTCCTTTCTGCCGCATTCCCTTTGAGCGGTTCTCCTTGTGCACCTGTACGGATCCTTGTATTATTTTTTCCATAATAAGTTTCTGGTGGGGCCAAGTATCCCATTTCCTGCTCTTGCATAGAGAGATCCGGTCCTTGCCTTATCCAATAATCCCAGGACGCTTCATCCATATAGTCAGCAGGCCTTTCCTGGAAGCGTCCTAATAGCTCATCCGCCCAGTCATCGGGTAAAATATCCTTTGCATTTTCCTGCCTTTCCGGGATAGGGAAAGCGTCTTCACCCATAAACTCCATTTCTGTCCATGCTGCCTTTTCCTCCTCATCGCCGATACCGGGTCTTTTCCCATCCGGAGGATGTACGGGCTTTTCTTCCCGTTGGCTGTCCGCATTTTCCTCTTTGATCAGATGCACAGAGCTTTCTTGTTTCCCAGGTTCCTTTTGCCTCATGCCAGAACTGCCTGCAGCCGGGACACGGAACATAGCATCCCCCATATCCAGATCCCCGAAAAAAGCATCCCTGTTTTGTTCGGATGACGGCATTGTTTCCTTCATACCTTCATCTGGGCGTCCGTCCCCTTCTATTCCAGGCCCATACCTATATGGTCCATTCCTTCCCCGATAGGACGCGCCTTTCTTTTTTCTTTTCTTCACATGCTTATTTTTCCGCAAGCCTGCTGGCATTGCCATACCGGCCCCTGCTTCTTCCACATCCTTTTCTTCTATGCCTTCCCGGCCTTTTCCATCCAAGCCGTTGGGTATTTCCATGAACCAGTTGTCAACCTCCATACCATCCGGTATATCCATAGCACGGTCAGGCTCATCGGCAGAATCTTCACTGCCCCGGTCCCAAGTACCGTCCCATAGAGTCTGCCTGTCCTGGTTTTCCCTTTCCCCGTCCGGTTTGCCTGGGGGTTCAGGGCCGCTATTTTTTTCCTGTGGCATATTATCCCTCCTTTCCTAGTGAATAATATGCGTTATTTTGCTTTGTTCAAAAAGACAGGGTTTATGCCATATTAAATCCATATAAAAAACGGCATGGAGGAAATAATACATGCCTCAACATAGGAGGATAAAAAAATGCAGAAAGAAAACATCGGAAAGATCATCAGAAAAAACACGGGAAAAGCACCAGCAGATTTTTTGGATACAAGGAAAGAATATAAAATCCATAACATCTGGGAAGGGAAGCAGCTCCTTTCCAAAGCCATTAATTCTGGAAACTATATCTACGTCATGGCAGACTATGATGTTGACGGCGTGACATCCGGCGCGATCTTCGAAACGCTCTTCCGGGCAGTAGGTTACACAAAATACCAGATACGATTCCCAAAGCGCTTTTCGGAAGGTTACGGTATCAAACCAGAGACTATTGATGAGATCCCAAAAGGTGGAACCCCTCTGCTAATCACAGTGGATAATGGGATAACCAGCTTAACTGCCATAAAAAAGGCGAAAGAAAGAGGATGCCAGGTCCTGATCGTGGACCACCATCGGCCCCTTACCCAGAACGGGGAAATGCAGCTTCCGGATGCGGACATAATCATTGACCCGCATGTTACAGGAAAATGTACCTTTTCCCATTATTGCGGGGCTGGATTAGCCTATCGTTTGTGTTCCCAATTTGTAAAAGGGGATGTAAAGAGACAGATGTGTGGCTTTGCGGCACTGGGGACGATAGCGGATAGCATGCCGCTGGTTGAGGAAAACCGGCAGATCGTCATAGAAGGGCTGAAAGCAATCGTATCCAAGCCCTACCGCACAGTAGGCACCAGGGAACTACTCCGTGCCTATAATATGGATATGTACCTTACCTCATCTGATGTCGCATATTATATTGCCCCTACCATCAATGCCATGAGCAGGATGTATGACGATGGGGCGAAGCTTGCATTCCAGACGCTAGTATATAACGGTAAAGACGATACGGCAGAAAGGATGGCCCAAAATATGTATGATACAAACCTCTGTAGGAAGAAGCTCTGCAGGACGTGCATGGATGCGATCATCCCTTATATTGAAAACCATAACCTTGACAGATGGACACCTATGTGCGTATACCAGGCTTCCATCCCTGAGGGTATCATCGGCATCATAGCAGGAGACCTTTCCCAAAAATACCAACGGCCTGTGCTTGTTTTTTCAGACAGCACGGAAGACCCCGGCTATTATAAAGGATCTGCAAGGAGCTATGGCGGCATAGACATCCATCGGCTCTTATCTTCCTGCTCCCGCTTTTTGTTCAAATGGGGCGGCCATAGCGATGCGGCTGGCCTGACTATCCTGCCTGCGGCTCTTCCGGAGCTTCAAAAAGGGCTTGCGGATGCCTATAGCCATTTTGGATATAGGACCTGTTCCACAGAAACAGAAACCAAATATGATCTGAGCATATCCCTAGAAGAGCTCCCTGCCGTCATCAAGGAAATCGACCAGTTCCGCCCTTACGGATGTGGGAATCCAGACATACGCCTATTGATAAAGGATTTCCGGTTGGAATACAAGCCGTATGCTTCTGGTTACTCAAAAAAAATGGGGCAGGACCAGGAACATATAAAGTTCTTTGGGAGGGATATAGATGCGATAGCCTATGGCATGGCTTCCAAATATGAAAAGATTGGAGAGCCCTTAGAACTCGGCCTTATCTGCACAGTCGATAAAAACCACTATATCAGCCATAAAAATGGGAAATTGATCATCAAAGACGTTCTTCTCTGCTCAGACATCTTTTCAGCGGAAAAACCCGCTGCCAGGACCGATATGTGGGCTGCCCTCGAAAGACTCGCAAATGAAAAACGGATCCAAAAATGTTAAGAGGCTAAAAACTGCTGGAAACCCCAGCAGTTTTTCGTTTTAGGGGCTGATACTTTAATCGTGGATCCTTGATTCCTTTCGGCATGTCCCCTCTAGTATGTCCTCTGATTCGTCAAAGGATTCTGTAATAATGGATTCCCAAATTTCTATGCCCTCAGGGTCGTCCAAAAGCGTATCTTCTTTCAATAATCCATCCGGATTCCTGTCCGGAACATAAATACATACGGGTATATCATATAACCGCTTTTCCTTCCATCTTCTCATTTTTTTGCCCATCCAATCACATATCGTATAGGCTATCGGCCATGCCCCCATCGCTATAACAACCGTAAATAGTATGTAGGGCCATGCCGGGCCGTTTTTTAAAGAGCATGCCCCTAAAACGGTCAGGTCACACACCAAAAGAATTATATAAATCCTTTTAGGCCTCCTGGCCACTTCCGTTTCCATAAAATCCAATATCTTATATGACCATCTATATCCCATTTTACCAGGGTTTCCCCCGCCAGCTTTATATTTGTCTTTTCCTTTTCCATATCTCATATATATTTCCGCCACCT
>DWYZ01000254.1 GCA_019118425.1 Candidatus Blautia faecavium
AAAAATCAAATTTATATAAAATGCATAAAAAATTAGAAATTCATTTATATAAAATTTCTAAAAATATGGTTGACATTATTTACAAAAAAATATACTATATTGTTAGCACCCGAATTGTTAGTAACCGAACAACATGGAATGAAGATGAAAGGGATGGAAACATGGGAGAAGATGCAGGAAAATGGATAAATCTTGTTTCCCATCAGTTAAAACGACAGATTTTCTGCCAGGATCATAAAGAGAACGGACAGGATAATCTTACGAACATGCAGAAACATATTCTGCATTTTATTTTGTTGGAAACCATGCATCGTGACCTTTACCAGAAAGACTTGGAAAAAGAATTTAAGGTACGAAGGTCTACGGCGACAGGGACCCTTCAGCTGTTGGAAAGAAAGGGATATATTTACAGAGAACCGGTAAAGGAGGACGCCAGGCTTAAGCGTATTGTTCCCACGGAAAGCGCTTTAAGCATCAGGAAGTCTTTGCTGGAAAACATCAGCAGAAGGGAAAAACAGATTCGGGAAGGTATTGCAGATGAGGATATGGAGGTATTTATGCGTGTACTGAAAAAAATCTCTGCGAATCTCTCTGACGGGGAGAAAACAAAAGACAGCAAAAATGTATGGAAAGGAAGGGAAACAGATGAATAGGAAACTATTGAAGTCTGTGCGGGAATACAAAAAGCAGGCATTTCTGGCCCCGGTCTTAGTGGCTTTGGAAGTGCTGATCGAAGTATTGATCCCGCTTCTGATGGCAAACATCATTGACATTGGAATTATGGAAGGGGATATGGGATATATCATCCGGATGGGTCTCCTGTTAGTTTTCCTGGCAGTGCTCGCGCTGCTCTTTGGTGCGAAGGCGGGGCAGACAGCGGCTGTGGCTGCTGCAGGTTATGCGAAGAACCTTCGCCACGATATTTTCTATAAAATACAGGAGTTTTCATTTGGGAATATTGACCATTTTTCTACCTCAAGCCTTGTAACCCGAATGACGACGGATATCACAAACGTGCAGATGGCCTTTATGTTCAGCATCCGTTTGCTGGCAAGGGCGCCGTTCATGGTCATTATGTCATGGATCATGACGGCAACGATCAATATAGAGATCGCTTTCCTGCTTTTGATCACGATCCCTGTTCTTGGCGGCGCGCTGATTTTTATTGCCAAGAAAGCACATCCGCATTTTATTGCGGTTTTCGATGAATATGACGTGCTGAACAATACTGTACAGGAAAATGTAAACGCGTCAAGAGTGGTAAAAGCTTATGTAAGAGAAGAACATGAAAATGAGAAATTCCAGAAAATTTCTCTGAGAGTATTTGATCTCTTCACAAAAGCGGAGAAGATCGTTGCCTGGAACGCACCGGTTATGCAGTTTGTAATGTATGCGGTGGTGCTGCTTTTGGTGCTGATCGGCGGCGAGAGCATCGTAACGGAGCAGATGCAGACAGGAGAGCTTACCAGTATCATGGTATATGCCATGCAGATTTTGATGTCTCTTATGATGGTTACTTTTGTTTTTGTACAGATCATGATCGCAGAGGCATCTTCAGACCGTATCCGTGAGGTTCTGGAAGAAGTTCCGGAAATGAAGGATGAAGAAAATGCGCTTACTACAGTTCCTAACGGGGACATTGATTTTGAGAATGTAAGCTTTAGCTATACAGGCAAAGACGGAAATCTTTCTCTGAAAAATGTAAACCTTCATATTAAAAGCGGTCAGATCGTAGGTGTCATCGGCGGTACCGGAAGCGCGAAATCTACTTTGGTGCAGTTGATTCCCCGTTTGTATGATGTGACCAGCGGATGCGTGAAGGTAGGCGGACAGGATGTGCGCAAATATAACCTGGAAAAACTTCGTGACCAGGTGTCCATGGTGCTGCAGAAAAACGTCCTGTTTACCGGAAGCATATATGAGAATATCCGCTGGGGTGATGAAAATGCCAGCGACGAGGAAGTAAAAAGGGTATGCCGCCTTGCCCAGGCAGACGGATTTATCAATGAATTTCCGGGCGGTTATAATACTATGATCGTAGAAGGCGGAAATAACGTATCCGGCGGACAGAAGCAGAGACTTTGTATTGCCAGAGCGCTTTTAAAGAAACCGAAGATCCTGATCCTGGACGATTCTACCAGCGCGGTGGATACCAGGACAGACGCCCTGATCCGTCAGGCATTCAGGGAGGAGATTCCGGATACTACGAAAATTATCATTGCACAGAGAATTTCTTCTGTAGAAGATGCGGATGTGATCATCGTAATGGATAACGGTGAGATCAACGGCATCGGTACATCAGAAGAGCTTCTAAAGACAAATGCGATTTACCGGGAAGTTTATGAATCACAGGTGAGAGGAGGGGCTGAGAATCATGAGTAAAGGCGAAAAACCAACCATTACAAAGAATACAATAAAGACCGCGAAGCGTCTTCTTAAATATGTGACGAGTACTTATAAAGTGCAGTTTATATTAGTTCTGATCTGCATTTTGGTCAGCTCCATTGCCAGCATTTCCGTATCTTTGTCTTTAAGGTTTTTGCTGGATGATTACATTATTCCTCTGATCGGGCACGAGAATCCGGACTTTTCCGAATTATACGGTGCCTTGATGGTATTGGGAACGATCTTTCTTTGCGGTGTACTTGCAAGCTTTTTGTATACGAGACTGATGGTCATTATCGGCCAGGGTGTGCTGAAACGTGTCAGAGATGAGATGTTTGAACACATGCAGAAGCTTCCCATCCGGTATTTTGACCAGAATACAAACGGTTCCATCATGAGTCTTTATACCAACGATACCGATACCCTGCGTCAGATGATCAACCAGTCTATTCCGCAGGTATTGATGTCTGCGCTTACGATCCTGGTAACTTTTATCGCCATGTTGGTGTTAAGCCCTATTTTAACGGTACTTGCGGTCCTGGTTATTATCCTTATGGTTTTTGTTTCCAGAAAACTTGGAGGAAACAGCGGAAAATATTTCGTGCGCCAGCAGCTGGATATTGCCAATATCACCGGTTTCGTGGAAGAGCGGATGAACGGACAGAGAGTGGTTAAGGTGTTTAACCATGAGAAAAAATCAGAGGAAGAGTTTGACGTATTAAATGAAAGACTCTTTGAAAGCGCGGCCAATGCCCACACCTTTGCAAGTATCATGGGACCGATCATCGGAAACATCGGAAACCTTTTATTCGTGCTTACGGCAGTGTTGGGCGGATTCCTTTCTGTTATGGGAATCGGAAATATTACCCTTGGCGTTATGGCGTCCTACCTGCAGTTTACCAAGAGCTTTACCCAGCCGTTTATGCAGGTGGCACAGCAGTTTAACTCCATCATCATGGCTCTTGCCGGTGCTGAGCGTATCTTTAACATGATGGACGAAGAACCGGAAGTGGACGAGGGATATGTAACTCTTGTTAATGCAAGAAAGAAAGCGGACGGAACCATCGAAGAATGTAAAGAGCGTACTGGTTTGTGGGCATGGAAACATCCCCATCAGGCGGACGGATCTGTCACCTATACAGAGCTTAAGGGAGATGTGCGTTTCTTCGATATGTCCTTTGGTTATGATCCGGATCATATGGTCCTTCATGATCTGACCCTGTATGCAAAACCGGGACAGAAACTTGCTTTCGTAGGTTCCACCGGTGCAGGAAAAACCACGATCACAAACCTGATCAACCGTTTTTACGACGTGCAGGATGGAAAGATCCGTTACGACGGCATTAATATCAATAAGATCAAAAAGGCTGATCTTCGCCATTCCTTAGGTATTGTTCTTCAGGACACCCATTTGTTTACCGGAACCATTATGGAAAATATCCGTTATGGAAAACTGGATGCAACAGACGAAGAAGTATATAATGCAGCGAAGCTTGCCCAGGCAGATTCCTTTATCCGTATGCTGCCCAAGGGCTATGACACCATGCTGACCAGCGATGGAGAGGAATTATCCCAGGGCCAGCGCCAGCTCCTTGCTATCGCAAGAGCGGCTATCGCAGACCCGCCTGTGCTGATTCTGGATGAGGCGACTTCAAGCATTGATACCCGTACAGAAAGTATTGTACAAAAAGGTATGGATAACCTGATGAAAGGGCGTACCGTATTTGTTATCGCCCACAGGCTTTCCACCATCCGCAACAGTGATGCCATCATGGTTCTGGATCATGGCCGCATCATTGAAAGAGGAGATCATAAGGAACTCCTTGCGTTGAAGGGAACGTATTATCAGCTGTATACTGGAAAATTGGAATTGTCATAAAAGAAATTTCCCGCGGTTTTGCCGTGCCTTGAGAGTGGGGTGCGGCGGGCTGCGGGATTTTTTTGCTTTTGTTTATTAACAATTTTTATTGTTTACGGAGAATTAAAAGATATGTGCGTAAAAGATAGGAGACGCCGCACAGGGACTGGCAGTGAATGCCTGGGGTCCTGGCGGCGTTTTTGGGTGAGTTATGTGTGTTTGAATTTGTGAGTTTTTGGAATATTTTCTGTGATTAAATCACTCAGAGAACCTAGAACAAGTCCATTTATTTATACCGTCCTTGGGATCTGACCAAAATTTTGACGGCAAATAATCTTTTTCCGGCAAAAGGAGCTATGAGGGACAAATATATTTCATAAGGATTTACGTTTTTAATTTGCATCGTTTTTACTGATTTATATAAATGGGAAAAGAAAATAGAACTACAAAACTTCTTTTGATTGCCATGCTTTCCGGCAGTAAATCCTGACGGCAATTCTGACGGTAAATAGAATAAAATAAGAAAAGTTTTGAATAAACTTTATGAAAAAAGTAGTTTTAACCAAATAAAACGACACTTTTTGCGCTATCTTAGGTAGGAAAATCTATTGAAACCTATCTAAAATAGTGTATAATAGATGTGGGAAATTTAAGAAATAGAAAAAATCGAAAGGTTTTGAGTGATTTAATCACAGAAAATATTCCAAAAACTCACAAATTCAAACACACAT
>DWYZ01000255.1 GCA_019118425.1 Candidatus Blautia faecavium
TGAGGAGAAAGGTGGGAAGAGCAAAATGAAGAGCGCCTTTTTCAGATGATTAAAGAAGCATCTGAAGATAAGGGGGCAGAAGCTGGCAGCGACAGTTACAATATAGGCGCTTTTTATCTGACAGGTATGGATACAAAAGCCAGAGACCGGGGCGGTTATGGCGAGGCTGGACACGCTTTTCTGGAAAAAGTGGATCAGGCCCAGAACGTGGAAGAGCTTTTGAAAGCCTGTCTTACTTTTTACCGAGAATACGGCATTGGCAGTTTGCTGAGATTTAGTTACGAACTGGATGGGGAAGACTCCGGTCAGAATGTTCTTTATTTAAGAGCCGGAGATACTGGACTTTCAAAAGAAATCTGGTTTTCTGAGGATGCAGTAAACCAGAAACAGGTGGAGTTATTTCAAACATATATTCAAGACCTTTTGAAGGTCAGCGGTCTGTCTGAAGAGGAAGCTGCCAGTGCGGGGAAAGAGGTAGCAGAAATGATGAAAGATCTGGCAGAGGAATCGTTGAGTGTGGCTGATCAGTACGATCCTCAAAAAACTTATAATGTATATAAGGCTTCGGATATAGAAAAATTGTTTGGGGGATCTGTTTCTTCTGAAACCTTGGAAGAGATTTTTGGAATTTCGCCGGATGAAAAAATGATTATTTCCGATATAGGGATCACGAAGAGAGTCGCTTCTTTTTTGAAAAATGAAAACTTGGAGCTTTTGAAGAAATATGTAAAAGTTAATCTGTACCGGAATCTTTCCCAATATTCAGATACAAAAAGCCATGAGGTACAGCAGACATACAGCAATGGGGCAAATGGCCTGGAAGAGGGAGAGTCATATGAGAGGATGATTTCCTACAGTGTTCAAAGTAACCTAGGGTTCCAGTGCGGAAAGCTGTTCTGTGAAAAGTACTTTCAGGAGGATACAAAGTCCGAAATTCAGTCAATGATAGAGCAGGTGGCAGAAGTATTTGAAAACAGACTGGAAAATATGGAATGGATGAGCCAGGAAACCAGAGAGCAGGCTATAGAAAAACTGCAGGCGCTGGATGCCAAGATTGGTTACCCTGACAAATGGCCTCAGGAGGACTATGAATTACAGTTGAAACGTCCGGAAGAGGGAGGACTCTATGTTGATAATTATATGGAAATTATGCATGTGCAAATGGATCAGATATTCCAAGCAAAAGATGAACCTGTAGACAAATCGGAATGGGACGTATATCCCCAAGAGGCAAATGCGTACTATGATTCTTCCACTAACAGCATTACTATTCTTGCCGGTATTCTGCAGGAACCTATCTATGATCCGGATGGGAAGCCAGAAGAAAACTTAGGAAAGATCGGTGCAATTATAGGGCATGAAATTACCCATGCTTTTGACAGTTCCGGAGCACAGTATGACGGGGAAGGAAATATCCGGAATTGGTGGACAGATGAGGATCTGGCATGCTTCCAGGAACTGTCCCAGCAGGTAGCAGACTATTATGACGGTATGGAAATTGCAGGATTGGAAGTAAATGGAGAACAGACGGTGACAGAAAATATTGCGGATCTGGGGGGAGTTTCCTGTGTCCTTGAAATTGCTGAACAAAATAGCTATGATCTAAAAACAGTGATGGAGTCCTGGGCATCTTTGTGGGCGGAAGAAAACCGTCCGGAGGCACTTTCTAGTCAAATTGCTTTGGATGTTCATTCTCCGGGAAAAATCCGTGTAAATGCGGTGCTGTCAGCTATGGATCAGTTCTATGATGTTTATAGGATTGAAGAGGGAGACGGTATGTACTGTGCACCAGAAGAAAGACCTAAAATCTGGTAAAATGCACGGTCGGAAAGAAGCTGCATCTAGGAAATAGGAATCATAAAAGGGAGAAATTTCAGGGGCAGATGTGACTTGTATGAGCCATACTGCCTCTGATGAGGAAAGACTTTCAACAGATAAGCTGGGGGAAGGGCGGATCTATTATGACAGGATCCAGCCTTTCCCCTTTAAAAATTTTACGCCTGAAGACTTTGCACATACTCCCAGTCAATAGGCGTACATACATGATACTGCTCTTTTGTCAGTTCGTGATCTACAACGTCATATACAGTGAGACAGCTTGCGGTAAGAAAGAAGCTTTGGTCTGTGGTTTCGAAGACGCCGGAAATACAGGGACCTTTTAAGTGGGGATCTTCGTTGTACAAAGTAAGAAATCTTTCAATCTCAAGGCTATTAAGGTACCGGGAAAGGGCAGATGTGTCCGAAAGGGGTATGTATTGCCCATCATCTTGGGTTCCCTCAGGGAGAAAACCGGCTTCCCTGATAGACAGATTGTTTATTTCCGCAAGATTGGCAATGGATTCCCGTTCTGTAGTGAGGGCAAAGTTCCCGATGGAAAAACAGCTAAGGATCATGGAAAGAAGCAGAAGTCCCAGGCCAAGACGCCGCTGCTTTTGAGTTATGGTGGCGTTTAGCCGGTAGCGGAGGGTTTTGGCTGAGGCGGACAGGCAGGTGGTATATCCCCGGGAATCTCCGGCAGAGGTGAGGAGAAGCTCTGCGTATTTTTTTCGTGTTTCCCTGTCTGCGTTTTTTAGAACAATCTCATCACAGGAAAGCTCCAGATCTTCCTTAGCCTTTTTTACCGCCAGCCATACAAGGGGATGGGGCCAGCCAAGGGCAGTGCAGAAGCTCAGGAAAAATTTTGTATGGGTGTCATGGCGCTGTATATGATGGAGCTCATGGGAAAATATCAGCTCGGCCTCTTCTGGAGAAAAGGGGCGTTTTGGCAGATAAGTGACCCAGTTGGTGCGGTACATTCCGATGGTAAGGGGCGTGCGGATAAGGGAGCTATAGCGCAGCATTAGCGGTCGTGTCAGATCACCGATATTCAAATCGCGTTTACAATGTTTCCATATTTCCAAAAGAACAGGATCTTCCACCGGCTGGGAGTGCCGCCGCATCATTCTGGAAAACCGCAGATGTGACAAAATCTGCAGCAAAAAGATGATCACAAATCCCGCAAGCCAGATCAAAAACAAAAGACCAGCCCCAAAGGAAGGAACATAAAAAACCGCTTTTGTGGGAAGGGCAAAGGAAGAGTAAACAACATTAGGCTGATAAAACAGGAATACAGGAATCAGCCAAAAGGTGGCGCAGGTCCTGGCTGTATAACGCTTTCGCAAAAAGGGAAGCAAAAGGAGCAGCAGGGAAAAATACAAAGTGATAAAGAAAAAAAGGTCCGTAAGCAGGCTGAACAGGAATTGCTGGCTATTTTCCCACCCTGACAGCAGTACGCATACGCCCATATAAATAAGGATACACAAAGGAAAGATAAGGGGGTCCAGAAAAATAACCGTATCATTTTTTGCGGAGGACAGGACATTTTTTTGCTCATGTTCTGCTTTCCAGGAGCTTTTAAAGGAAGTAATCAGCCCAAAGCCTAAAAACAGAGCCCAGAATATATGGAACATATAAGGAAGTATGGCATCATTCATCTATAACTCCTCCTTTTCCAAAAGCGCCCGCAATTCTTCCAGTTCTTCCTTTTCTATTCCGCTGTCGCATAGAGCCATGGCAAAGCCTGCCACAGATCCGCCGAACATACGGTTCAGGAAAGAACGGCTTTCTGCGGCCATATATTCCCTTTCCGACACAAGGGGGCGATAGAGATTGGAACGGCCCTTTTTTTCCAGGGAAAGGAATCCTTTTTCGCACAGGCGGGTAAGGAGCGTCAGGATCGTAGTAGGCGCCAGAGAATGTCCCTTTGGCAGTGCGTCTTCTATGGTGTGTCTGGAAACAGGAGCTGTCTCCTTCCAGATGATCTGCATGATTTCCAGTTCACTTTCCGGCAGGCGTTTTAATTTTTGGTTTACTTTCATAGGAATCCCCTCCTTATTTCTACACTTGTAGAAATTATATTCTACAAGTGTAGAAAAGTCAACAGAATCCCTTATATTTGTCGTACTTTTTTTTAGTTATGGATATGCTGGAATTTACTATATAGCAAAAAATCCGGAAACGCTTGATGATTACAAGCATTTCCGGATTCAAGAAGCAGGGGATGAGAGAATCGAACTCCCACCAAAGGTTTTGGAGACCCCTATCATACCATTTGACCAATCCCCTAAAATCGTTTATGACCGAATTATACATGCAACAGGAAAGATTGTCAAGATAATTCTTATAAAACAAAATTTTTCTAATCGTTTAGCGAAAAGGAACAATTTTAATTTGCAGCGGAGATGGAGGGATTTGAACCCTCGCGCCGGTTGCCCGGCCTACCGCATTTCGAGTGCGGACCCTTCAGCCACTTGGGTACATCTCCGAATGAAAATATTGGTGTTTAGACCGCTTTTTATTATATAAGGATTAGGGCAAAAGGTCAATTCATTTTTTTATATTGACGAAAAAATAATCCCGTAATATGATAGAGTGATAAAAGAGAAGGAGTAAAAGCCTTATAGGCTGCAGAAATAGAAACACGTAACATATTAGGCAGAGAAAGATTGGGAGGTAAACTTCCAAATCTAACATTATTGACGCAGGCAACGTACTCCGTGAGTAAATTGCTTCAGAAGGAGGAAAAAAATGACAAAAATTTTAAAAAGCGTAGAAGAGATAGTTGGACATACCCCCTTGCTGGAAGTGGGAAATCTTGAAAAAAATTATGGATTAAAGGCAAGACTGTTAGTTAAACTGGAATACTTAAATCCTACAGGAAGTGTGAAGGACAGAGCAGCGAAATACATGATCCAGGACGCGGAGGAAAAGGGACTATTAAAAGAAGGCGCCGTGATCATAGAGCCGACATCAGGAAATACCGGGATCGGTCTTGCCTCTATTGCCGCAAGCAAAGGCTACCGGATGATTCTTACCATGCCGGACACCATGAGTGTAGAGCGTATTAATCTTTTAAAGGCATATGGAGCGGAAGTAATCCTTACACCAGGAAAGGAAGGCATGGTCGGCGCTGTAAAAAAGGCGCAGGAGCTGGCGGCTGAACTACCTGGCAGTTTTATTCCCGGACAGTTTGAGAATCCTGCAAATGCAAGGGCCCATTACGAGACGACAGGACCGGAAATCTGGGAAGCGGCAGAGGGAGAGATCAATTATTTCGTAGCAGGAGTAGGAACCGGCGGAACTCTTACCGGAACCGGCAGATTTCTCAAGGAGAAAAAGCCGGAGATTAAGATCATGGCAGTAGAACCAGCGGATTCCCCTCTTTTATCAGAAGGAAGAGCCGGGGCGCATAAACTTCAGGGAATCGGTGCGAATTTTATTCCGGAAGTCTTGGATAAACAAATTTACGACGCTGTACATACAGTAAAGACAGAGGACGCATACAAATGGGCAAAGCGCCTGGCAAGAGAAGAAGGGATCCTTGTGGGCATTACTTCCGGCGCGGCTCTTAGTGTAGGAGCCAAGCTTGCCATGGCAGAGGAGAATAAGGGTAAGACCATTGTAGTCCTACTTCCGGATTCCGGAGACAGATACTATTCCACCCCGCTTTTTGTTTCAGAAGGAGAGAGCCATGAGTGAAAAAAAAGCTGCAATCTTAAGTGCAGTCGAACATATTACGGCAAATTACCGCAGCGAAGAACTTTTTATTTCTAAGAACGGAAGAAATCTTCCTGACCGTTCTGCGATCATTGATATTGTGCGGGATTTAAAATCTGTGATTTTTCCCGGATATTTCGGGGTGGAAACCAGTGCAAGAATGTTCCCGGAACATTATGTGGGATATTGGCTGAATGATCTGTATGATCGTATGAAGGAACAGATACGGGTCGCTTTTCTTTATCAGGCAGAAGAGAAAGAACTGGAGCAGTTGGAGGAACATGCGGAAAAAGTCTGCGCAGGTTTTTTCGAAAAACTTCCGGAAATCCAAAATATGCTTTTAAAAGATGTGCAGGCAGGCTTTGACGGAGACCCGGCGGCTAAAAGCAAGGAGGAGATTATATTCTCTTATCCCGGGCTGTTTGCTGTTTATGTATACCGCCTTGCCCATGTACTGTATCTGGAAAAGGTGCCCTTTATCCCAAGGATCATGACAGAATACGCCCATGGAAGCACAGGGATCGATATAAATCCCGGGGCGACTATAGGAGAATACTTTTTTATTGACCACGGAACAGGCGTCGTGATCGGAGAGACCACAGAGATTGGAAATAATGTAAAACTGTACCAGGGTGTGACGTTGGGAGCCCTTTCTACCAGACAGGGACAGCAGCTTGCCAATGTAAAGCGCCATCCCACTATAAAAAATAATGTTACCATTTATTCCAATTCTACAGTTCTTGGAGGAGAAACAGTGATCGGAGAAAATACGATCATAGGTGGAAACACCTTTATCACAGAGTCTATCCCGGCGAATACCAAGGTAAGCGCCAAAAGTCCGGAGCTGGTGATCAAAAAGCCAAGGACAGAAGTTTCTGCTTCCAACATCTGGGACTGGGAAAATTGAAAATAGAATAAAATGAAGATAAAACAGGTGAAATAAAAAAAAATAAAAAAATTTCAAAAACCTGTTGACAAACTGGAAGAGATATTATATACTCTATATCGTTGCAGCGGTAAGTAAAACGAAAGCGTAACGCACAGCGATATGCGGGTGTAGTTCAATGGTAGAACACCAGCCTTCCAAGCTGGATACGTGGGTTCGATTCCCATCACCCGCTTCTGCGATAGTGGCGTAGTTGGTAACGCGCGACCTTGCCAAGGTCGAGACCGCGGGTTCGAGCCCCGTCTATCGCTCT
>DWYZ01000256.1 GCA_019118425.1 Candidatus Blautia faecavium
TTTATCCTTGTAGTTATTACCGCATTGTTGGTTGGAACTGTCTGCGGTTTTATCAACGGCTTTATCCTTACAAGGTTCCAGGAACTGCCTCCGATGATCGTAACTCTGGCGACCCAGATTATTTTTAGAGGAATTGCAGAGATTGTTTTGGGAAGCGGCGGAAGCGTACAGGCTTCAGATGTAAACGGCTTTATTGCCATCGGCGGAAAGGTCGGCCCGGTACCGTACATCCTGTTTCTGGTGCTGATCCTTACTATTATCTGTGCTGTAATCCTCGGAAAAGGAACCTTCGGACGCAGAGTATATGCAATTGGCACCAATCGCCTAACTGCCTATTACTCAGGTATCCATGTGCAGAAGATCCGTCTTCTCATTTATACAGCAATGGGAACTTTTTCAGGTCTTTGTGCATTGTTCCTGCTGTCTACTTCCTATGGAGCCAATACCACAACTGGAAACGGATATGAAATGGATGCTATTGCTATGGCAGTATTCGGCGGTATCCTTTCCACCGGCGGTAAAGGAAACCTGGCAGGAGGCGCGATTTCCGCATTTATTATCGTATGTTTAAGAGTTGGTCTTGGACAGAAAAATATTCATCCGCAGGTAATCCTTCTTATCCTGGGTGTACTGTTAATCGGAGCGGTTGCGCTTCCGAACATTGTAAAACAAGTAAAGAGAAGTGTAAAAAAATAAATAAGGATAACCATGCAGCTAACCGCCCGCTTATAGAGCGGCGGTTGCAAATAAAAACTATATTCCAAAGGGAGGAAAAAACATGAACAAAAAAGTTATTAGCGCAATTCTTTGCGGAACAATGGTACTTGCATCTGTAAGCCCGGTATTTGCTTCTGATGACGGAATGACCATCGCACTGGTTGGAAAATCAGCAGGTAATGCATTCTTCGAAGTATCCGCAGAATCTTTCGTAGCTGCAGCAGAGACTGAGGGAGCTACCGTAGATGTTGTTTATCCGGAAGCTGCTACAGCAGACGCACAGATCAGAGTACTTGACAACCTGATTTCCCAGCAGCCGGATGCTATCTGCATCGCTGCAAACGACGTAAACGCTCTGCAGGCAAAACTGACAGAAGCAATGGATGCAGGAATCAAGGTTTCTTCTTTCGACTCTGCTCCAAATAAAGACAGCCGTCAGGTATTCATCAACCAGACAAGTGTTGACCTGGTAGCACAGGCACTGATGGATGCAGTTTTGGATATCACAGGCGGAGAAGGCCAGTGGGCAATCCTTTCCGCTACTTCCCAGGCTGCAAACCAGAATGCATGGATCGACGCTATGAAAGCTCTTATGGAAAGCGATGAGAAATACAGCGCACTTGAACTGGTAGAAGTTGCTTACGGCGATGACGAACCACAGAAATCCACAGACCAGACTGCAGCTCTTCTGCAGAAATATCCGGATCTGAAAGTAATCTGCGCGCCTACCACAGTTGGTATCGCTGCAGCTGCTAAATATCTTCAGGATGCTGGTTCCGCATGCAAACTGACAGGTCTTGGACTTCCTTCTGAGATGCTTGAGTACACAGGCGATGACGACGCACATTCCTGCCCATACTTCTATCTGTGGGATCAGCAGGGACTTGGTGAGCTGAGCGCATACGCTACAATGGCTCTTGTAAACGGCGACATCACAGGTGCATCAGGTGAAACCTTCACAGCTGGCGACCTTGGTGAATTCACCATCACAGATGCAGAGGACGGCGGTACAGAAATCGTTCTTGGCGATCCGCTTGAGTTTAATCCAGAAAACATCGAAGAGATGGCTGAACTGTACTAATTCCAGTTTATATGCTATAATTCTGACAAAAGAAATTTAATTTTAGGACGGGGCATGGCATATGCCCCGTCTTAAACCATATACGGGAGGAAAAGCAGATGATCAAAGGTTTTAAAATGAAATTGTACGAAGGACAGGAAGAAGAATACGAAAGACGTCATAATCTTCTCTGGCCGGAAATGAAAGACATGATCCATGAGCACGGCGGAAAGAATTACACCATCTTTCTGGACAAAGAGACCCTGACCCTTTTCGGCTACATTGAGATCGAGGACGAGGAACTCTGGGCAAAAGGCGCAGATACTGCCATTAACAGAAAATGGTGGGATTATATGGCTGATATCATGGAGACAAATCCGGATAACAGCCCGGTGAGCATTGATTTAAAGAACGTGTTCCATTTAGACTAGTGCATAAATTTGTTTTCGTTTATACTGAAAAGCAGAAGATAGTTAATGATTAGTCAGTTTGTGACCAGTAACAGTTTGATGAACAAATGGTGAATTTTAAAAGGAAACTATTGACTTTTATCCGGAATCGGACTATAATCCAACCATCCGATTTCGGATGAAAGAACATGCAGGATGTTTTTGACTGTGAAAAATAAATAGAATATTATCCTTTATCCTTTTTTGTATTTTACGAGAGGATGAGGGGACACAAGATATCATCGGAGGACGGGCCATCGAAATGGCTGCCAGTCGGAGGAAGATGTCGGGCGCGCCCGGTTATTGCAGAATAACCGGGCTTTTTTTAGCTTTCAGCTCAAAAAGACAGTCTGAACTTTCTGCAAATCTGGTTTTACAGAAAGGACGAAGAATATGAACGTATCAGAAAGAATTAATCTGCTGGAGGTCAGACTTCACAAATTATCTGCCAGAGACAAGGACAATGCCGGAGTGCGCAGAAAGCTTCTTCGAGAATTAAATAATCTGAAAAAAATGGAAGCCGCTGCACAGTAAACGTCATAATAAAAGGAATTATAACGTTTGCCATACAATATAATAAAGGAGCAATGCGGGTATGGGGCTTAGGGGTATGAATGAAAATAAGATAATCTATGAAAAACTGATAAACGGGATTAAATATTATTATAAAGGCAAGGATATTTTCCAAATGTTCCTTCACGGAGGGTGCTATTGGCTGGCGCTTACGCTGCATAAATATATTCCGGATTCAGCTATTGTCTTTAATCAGAAAATGCAGCACTGTGCCTGCCTTTTTAACCAGGGCGTCTACGATATCCGGGGAAGGATACACAGCGGCGGCTTTGTCATTGCGGGCAAAGAAGATATGAAATATATGAAAAAACATTTTGTTCCATATTTCGATACCAAAGGTCTGGGCTGCTATCTGAACGAACTTATGAAAGCATAGACGAAACCTGCGCTTTTATAAAGAAAACGAGCTTTAGGCCGAAAACGGGCGGAATCGCCAGGATTCGTGAAAAACGGACATGATTTCATGCCCGTTTTTACATTTATAAAAATATTATTGAAATTC
>DWYZ01000004.1 GCA_019118425.1 Candidatus Blautia faecavium
GGAAGCGAAAGCAAAACATACTCCAGCATGAGGCCAACTGCTCACAAATTGCAAGCTGTCCTCTTATGCAAAATGAAACTGTCCAAGCTTTGGCTAAAATACGATGTTGTCGTATTTTAGCCTTGACGAAAAATTTGAGTTGGGCTAAAATAAGATTATATCGTATATTGGCCAAAAGGAGGACTGATGATGAGCTATATCAAAAGAGATATCGAAAATAAAATTCTCTCTCTTTCTCAGGAGTATGCCTGTATTTTGGTCACCGGTCCGCGCCAGGTTGGAAAAACAACGATGCTGCGTCAGCTGATGTCTTCGGAGAGAAACTATGTGACGCTGGATGATATGGAAGAGCGGAGACTGGCGAAAACGGATCCCGCTCTCTTTCTGCAGATACATGATCTGCCATTGTTCGTTGACGAAGTGCAGTATGCGCCGGAGCTTTTTTCCTATATCAAGATTGCAATAGACAATGGTGCGGCTCCGGGCTCTTTCTGGCTGACTGGTTCCCAGGCTTTCCGGATGATGGAACTTGCACGGGAGTCATTGGCAGGGCGTGCAGCCCTTCTGCATATGCCAAGCCTGTCCCAGCACGAGATTTATGGCTCCGGTGACAACACGCCTTTTACAGTGGAACTGGAGGCTTTGAAGGCACGGAGGGCTGCCGGCGCGCCAGCCAATCTGGAGGGCATTTATCAACGGATCTGGAAGGGCTCGCTTCCCGGCTATGTCAGCGGAAAATTTACTGACCGGGATGTTTTCTATTCCAGCTATCTGCAGACCTATATAGATCGGGACGTCAGCGAACTGGTGGCCTTAACCGATAAGCTCCTGTTTCAGGATTTCATTCGCGCTGCGGCTTGCAGAGCTGGGCAAATGCTCAATGTCCATGATATCGCCCAGGATGTAGGCGTATCAGATGATACTGCAAAACGTTGGCTGCAGGTTCTGGAGAAGTCGGATATTATTTTTTATCTGAGGCCCTATTCCAACAACCTCCTGAAAAGGACGGTAAAGACACCGAAGATGTATTTCTTTGATACAGGCTTGGTTGCGTATCTGACCCGGTACAGCTCCCCGGAGATTTTGCAGAACGGAGCCATCAACGGCGCAATCCTGGAGAACTTTGTGGTGGCGGAAATTTTGAAGAGCTATCAAAACAACGCGCAGGATTGCTTGCTTTGGTACTACCGGGACAAGAGCAGTAATGAAATTGATATGGTAATCGAAAACGACGGCCAGCTTCATCCACTGGAAATCAAACGATCCGTAAACCCGGGCAGCGAGTTGACAGGCGCATTCTCTATACTGGATAAAGGCTCAGTGCCCCGTGGAACGGGAGCGATACTCTGTATGAGGCCGGAGCTTTCTGCTATCAATGCTGAAAACTATATTGTCCCTGTTTGGATGATATAGTCAACGCAAATTCTGTCACAATGGAAACATACAATAAAATCAGTTTGTGCCAAGCGGTTTCCTTCTTTGGAGGAAGCCGCTTTTTCATTCTATTTTGTGAAAACAAGGAGGAAACTGTACCGTGAAATGTCTTCGCAAATACGGTTGGGTGAAACTGCCGAGAAGCTGCTTGCCGCAGGGCAAGGGGATATTGGGTCATTGGGCACGTCTGGCGTCGCGGGCGGCGTTCCGACCGGGACAGGCACGATATTGCGGGTTTCTCAACTCAGTAACAGCAGGAATGTGGGCTGGCGGAGTGGTCGGTCTGAAAAGCATACTGGGCGTGAAAAGCCGTGCAGAAGCTCTGCGAATTTTAGATCAGCTGAAATCTCTTGGATACCTCACCTATACGCTCGACTTTGCTACCAAAAAGCTGGAGTATGTTATCACCGACTGGGTGAGCGAATGCTCCGGTGCAGCCTGTTCAGAGGGGACGATGTATGCGACAGCGGGGTATGGGTTTCTTTGTTTGCCCCGGAACATCCCGGACAGGCTTGCCAAACAGGGGATTGCTTTCGAGGAAGCGGATGCGTGGCTGGATCTCTGGTGTCATACTGTGTGGCAGGATCCGAAGAATATCTTTTCGCATCTGGCGCCCACCATTCAATACAACGGTGCGGCTCTGACGCTGGAGACTCTTGGCAGCCGCTGGGGTTGGGAAAAGACAAAGGTATGGAGATTCTTTCAAAAGCATGGGGATGTATTCCCTCTGTACCGTCTTCCCGGTTCCTGCGGCTGTCTGATATGGAACCGGCAGTATCCGACAGGCACGGAAATAATATTGCCAAGCTGCGAGAAAATAAAACGCATTTTTGCCCAAATACGCATTCTGGCAGGAAATACGCATTTTTCCGGCAGCGATCATGTCCGACTGAACAGGATGGTTGGCTGGTATAGTCAGAAAATGCTGGCAAGTGTTTCCGAGATTTCACCGAAACCTGCGGCAAAAAATCGTGTTGCACTTTTCGCCCCTATACTACGCGCGTATTTTTCTCATGGTTGGAATTGTAAGAATTGTAGAAAGGACTGCAGAAGGATAAGATCCACAGTTCTTCCGGAATACTGGAATTTGAAGAAGGAGACTCGTTATGTGCAAAGAGAAGAAAGATATTGGAAAGTCGCTTTACGAGAAGCAGGAACATCAGCTTTCCGCACAGTCGGATGCTTTTATCCGCCTGCTGACAAAGCGGGGAATTTTAGAGGATCAGAGAATCGGCGACGAGCACATACGGCAGGTACAGAAAGAAAAGGCTCGGAATATGTATCACAATACCCGACTGCTGCTGGAGCACTACCGGGACATTGCGTGGGCACTGGAATGTTTCCCAGATACAGTGGCGGAGGAACTGGATCGCCCTCTTCATGGCTTGGATGCGTTGCTAAATCAAGTGGATTTGGAATTGGGGATGGACAATCGCAAGCTGGAGAGCCGCCTGGACAGTGTACGCAAGTCCCGGCTGCTGCTGGACAGAATCAACGAGGCACTCAGTGTTCTGAAGCGTAAGCCTGGCAATGGCGCCAAGATGTACGAGCTTATTTACCTGACATATCTGGGGCCGGACAAGCTCAGCCATACGGATCTCCTTTACCGGCTGGGTATTTCCTCCCGTCATTACTACCGCCTTCGCCAGCAGGCCATCACCATTCTTTCCATTCGTTTGTGGTCAGCTCCGGCCAGCGAGGTGGATTCCTGGCTGGAGGTTCTTACACTGTTGGAGCATCTGTGAAGTCTTGAAAAACGGATAGTGAGGCGGCTTTTATTCTTCGTGGGGGTTTATCCTGTAAATCCAATGGCTGTTTTTTTGATCTTTCTGGAGTCTGCCCTCTGCGATTAAACTTGCAAGAATCCAGTTCTCGGTTGCCGCCGATACACCACATAGATTTCGCACGTCGGCGTTCATGATGTAACCGTACATTTTCAGATACTCACGAATTTTATTCCAGCGCAGAGCTGGCTTATCAATCTTACCATCACTCATTTCATCACTCACACGAATGGTTTCTATGAGTGATGCGTGGATAGCGGACAGCATAAAATTCCGTACTGTCTTGCGATGAATTCAAAAAGATTTGCCGCATTGACAGTAACGCGGCCGGGCATATCGAACCCGGCCGCGTTATTCGTCTTTTGGGAAGGTCTCCGCCTGTTTGCAGAGCGCGATATACTTCTGGATCTCCGCCTCACTTTTCCCGGCGAAGGAGCCTATGTGATGTTGAGCCAGTACGGAAACATCGAGGTCGTCTTTGATGCCGTCAGCCAAAAAGGTCTGGCCATGATGCAGAAAAAATATATGAAGGAAATGGGACACAGCGAGGCTCAGATGTTCTTTTCAGTGGACA
>DWYZ01000257.1 GCA_019118425.1 Candidatus Blautia faecavium
TCTGGCCTTTTCCATTAGAGTAAGATTTCCGCCATTTTTAATCGCCTGATCCCAATGGGGTTTATTTGGCTTGGTAGCAAAACACCCGAAGTCCGGTACAAAACCAATATAAGAAGAGCCGGATTCTTTGATCGCCTGAAGATACTCCCGCATGATAGGGGTATTGGGCGTTTCCGGATTGTGGATTTCAATACCTACATGAATACCGAAATCTTCCGCATAGGGCGCCAATTTTACGAGACCTTCCGGTGGAAGCAGATATTGCTCTCTTATTACATTTGTTCCCAGTCTGTTGGCGCTTTTTAGGTCGTTAATGGCCATTTCTACCATCTGATCCAAAGAAAGATCCCTGTGATACCACATACCTCTGTCCATATTCGCTCCATAGCATACCGGTTCTATATCATAGTACTGGCACATGGACTTAAACTCTCCCAGAAACTTGTCGCTTACATAGGGATAAGAGGGTATCATCTGTGTCGCCACGATTTCAAATCCTTCTGCGCCCAGCTCCTTGGCTGTATGAATGCAATCTTCCAGGCTCATTAATCCCTGGCAATATTCCTTTGTGAAAGAATATAAAGTAATTCCTAATTTTATATTTCCCATTTTTCTGCCTCCTTTTCAATGAAGGTATTCCTTCAATGTTAGTTTTTTCTCCTGAGAACTGTCCCATGGCATATACTCCAATTCACCGATGGGCATATAGGGACAACGATAAACCATATGGAAATCCAAGGTATGTTCTCCTTCCTCAAGCCCGCCTCTTTTCAGTACTTTGATCGTCGCTGATTCCACAATCCTCCAGAATTCGGAATTGTTTTCTTTCATCTGCGAGAGACCAAATTCTTTTCCATGAATGCAGAAAAATATATCGTTTTCAGGTACCTCTTCCCCATCTGTTTTCAAAGAAATTTCATTGATCACTGACAAAAAGTGCCCTCTGTAGCATGCAAGCCTTACATTGAACTGATATCCCGCTTTTTTTCCGTTAATGTAGATACTCTTTAATGAATCGTCACAGATTACATCTACATATCTAATGACCATTGCGATTGCCATATAAAACCCTTCCTTTCCTGTTTGTTTGGATGAATTTATTATATCTTTAAAAAAAGTCCGCCGCATATAGGCTGTATTCTTTCTGTTTGTTTTTTTTATACTATCTGTACAATAGATGAAAGGAAAACATCAAAAATATATTAGCTTTTTTTGCCGCCTGTTTTTGGGAAGCTTCATAAGGAAATGTTCCAGTCACGTGAAAATATAGTGAAAGAAAAACATCCCTATAAGCTCCGGACTTACCCGGCAGAATCTTATAGGGATGTTTTATTTATAAGGATGGGAAGGGAAAATTATGTTCCCAGCTGTTTTTTAAAGATTTAGATGTGGCTGTCTCCGTAGTTGGGGAGGAAGTCGTCCAGGGTGTCTTCGTAGGGTAGATGATAATCTTCGTAGTAGTCATCATAGTAGTCTTCGTAGGGATAGTTTTCTAAGTAATCGTAGATGCGGATCCTGTATTCTTCATCAGTATTTCTTACGAAGAGGAAAGCTCCTATGATCACAAGAAAGCCAAGGATAACCCCGATAATGGAGAGGATGAGACCTACCTTGGCGTTGGTCTGCATGGGGCTGCGTTCTTTGGACATAACGGCGAGAAAAATGCCTGTGCAGCCGAAAACGATGCCTCCAATACCGCAGCAGCAGGTGAGTATAGAAAGTATGCCTACTACTAAGGCGGCTACTGCCAGGCCGTTGGTGGGCTTGGGCGTATGGTTCTCGGCGCTGTAATCGTAATAGGAATTGTCATATGAGTAGGATGACTTGTAGTCTTCATCCTGCCGGCCTGTATTTTGGTTTCTGTCTTCCTGGTTCATTTTATAACCCCCGTTCATTGAATCTGGCGCAGAAAGATTGGCTTCTTTGGTGGCGCCGGTTTTGATGAAACGTCATTATTATAGCATTTTTGTTATTTCGTGGCAAGTTTTGCCGCAGGGTATATCAAGGGTATATAAACAAAAGTCATGTATAGGAAAAAGCTTTATTTGGCAGGACGCTGATTAATGAGCTGTCCGGAACGGACTGCTATTGCAAACCATACGGCGAAATGATATAATTCATTGCGGAACAACTGTGTTACAGGGGGCTTGGGCCCTTATAAGCATAGAAAAACCACCCTCAATACTTGGCCGTTGACAGGGTGGATTTTCTATTAGTTACTGGTCATTGCGGGATCAGTAATGGAAAATCTAATAATAACTGATTCCATTTCAGGGATCATAAGAGGAGATAAACATGGATATTATTCAGGTGATCACACAGGAGCTGAAAGTACAGAAATGGCAGGTGGAAGCTGCGGTAAAGCTGATTGACGAGGGCAATACCATCCCTTTCATTTCCAGATACCGTAAAGAGGCGACCGGCTCTTTAAATGATGAACAGTTAAGAACACTTTATGAAAGACTGAACTATCTGCGCAGCCTGGAAGAAAAGAAAAACCAGGTGTTAAATAGTATAGAGGAACAAGGCAAGCTTACGGATGAGCTGAAAAAGCAGATTTTGGAGGCGCAGACCCTGGTGGTGGTAGAGGATCTGTACCGCCCCTACAGGCCGAAGCGCCGTACCCGCGCCACCATTGCCAAGGAAAAAGGCCTGGAGCCTCTGGCTAATATCATTATGCTCCAGATGACCGATAAGCCTTTGGAAGAGGAAGCAAAGGCCTTCCTTTCTGAGGAAAAAGAGGTTCTTACCCCGGAGGATGCCATAAACGGGGCGAAGGATATCATTGCAGAACACATTTCCGATGAGGCGGATTACCGTATGTATATCCGAAAGCTGACAGTGAAACAGGGAAGCTTAAGTTCTGCGGCAAAGAATCCGGAAGAATCCTCCGTTTATGAAATGTACTATGAATTTGAAGAGCCCATTAAAAAGCTGGCGGGCCACAGGATCCTGGCTTTAAACCGCGGGGAAAAGGAGAAATTTTTAACGGTAAAGGTAAACGCGCCGGAGGAAGAGATCATCCGTTATCTGGAAAAACAGGTGATCACAAGGGAGAATCCCTACACCGCCCCGGTACTTCGGGAAGTGGCGGAGGACAGCTATAAGCGCCTCATCGGCCCGGCTATTGAACGTGAGATCCGAAACGACCTGACAGAGCAGGCGGAGGATGGAGCGATCCGCGTATTTGGAAAAAATCTGGAACAGCTTCTCATGCAGCCTCCTATCGTGGGCCAGGTGGTACTTGGATGGGACCCGGCTTTTCGTACAGGCTGCAAGCTGGCTGTAGTGGACGCCACAGGAAAGGTGCTGGACACCACAGTGATCTATCCCACCGCACCTACCACAGAGGCTAAGATTAAGGCAGCAAAGGAAACCTTGAAAAAGCTCATTAAAAAATACGGCATTACCTTGATCTCCGTGGGCAACGGCACAGCTTCCAGAGAATCTGAGCAAGTGATCGTGGAGCTTTTAAAAGAGATTCCGGAAAAGGTACAGTACGTCATCACCAATGAGGCCGGAGCTTCGGTTTACTCTGCAAGCAAGCTGGCTACAGAGGAATTCCCTAACTTTGATGTAGGCCAGAGAAGCGCCGCTTCTATTGCCAGAAGACTGCAGGATCCCCTTGCGGAGCTGGTAAAGATCGATCCGAAATCTATCGGAGTGGGACAGTACCAGCATGATATGAACCAGAAAAAGCTGGGAGAGGCCTTAAACGGCGTGGTGGAAGACTGCGTGAATAAGGTAGGCGTGGACCTGAACACAGCCTCCGCCTCCCTTTTAGAGTATATTTCCGGTATCAGCAAGGCAATTGCCAAGAATATTGTGGCATATCGTGAAGAAAACGGTCAGTTTAAAAACAGAAAAGAGCTTCTGAAGGTAGCTAAGCTGGGGCCAAAAGCCTTTGAGCAATGCGCGGGCTTTACCCGTATCACCGCAGGAGAAAATCCCCTGGACGCTACCAGCGTACATCCGGAAAGCTATGAGGCTGCCACCAAGCTTTTGGACAAGCTAGGCTACTTGGCAGAGGATATTGCGGGAGGTAAGCTTGCCGGGCTTTCCAGCCAGATAAAGGATTATAAAAAGCTTGCAGAGGAGCTGGGAGTAGGAGAACCTACATTAAGAGATATTGTAAAAGAATTGGAAAAGCCGGCCCGTGACCCCAGGGATGAAATGCCTAAGCCGATCCTTCGTACAGATGTCCTGGATATGAAGGACTTAAAAGAAGGCATGATCTTAAAAGGAACCGTGCGCAATGTGATCGACTTCGGCGCCTTTGTGGATATCGGCGTGCATCAGGACGGTTTGGTGCATATTTCTGAAATGTCCGAAAAATATATTAAACATCCTCTGGAAGCGGTAAGCGTGGGGGATGTGGTAGATGTGCGCGTTCTTGGCGTGGATCTGAAGAAAAAGAGGATCAGCCTTTCCATGAAGGAAACAGGGAAATAAAGCATGAACGCTTTTACGGGATTTTTTACCGATACTTTTTCTGGGACACAGAGTGTATTTCTTATCTATCTGCTTATACTTAATGCGGTTGCCTTTTTCGTTTATGGTCTGGACAAAAGGGCGGCCAGACATGGAAAATGGAGGATTTCCGAAAAGACGCTCCTGCTTTTAGCTGCCCTTGGAGGGGGCTTGGGAGCGGCTTTGGGAATGAAAATATTCCATCATAAAACCAGGAAAATGAAATTTTTGGTGCTGGTGCCGGTATGCATTGCCGCATATGTGTGTCTGACCTGGCAGATATTCAGGTGAAGGCGGAGGGCAGCTTCGGCTGCTTTTTCTCCGCCTTTTTCCGCTTTTTCCAGGAAATTTATTTACCCATCAAAACATCGCAAATATCTTTTTTCTGCAAATTCCCAGTTTACTACCTGAAACCAGTCATTTACATAATCAGCCCGTTTATTATAATGCTTCAGATAATAGGCGTGTTCCCACACATCAATATTTAGAATGGGCCAGAATCCATAGGGAAGAGGTGTGTCCTGATTTGCTGTGGTGATGATCTTAAGATATCCGCCGGCGTTTAATATAAGCCAGGCGTATCCGGAGCCGAAGACAGAAAGGGCGGCCTCCTTAAATTTTTGCTGAAAAGCCTTAAAACTGCCGAATTCATCATAAAGAGCATGGGAAAGCAGCCCATTAGGCCCATCAGAGGAAGGATTGATAAGCCCTGCAAAGAAAAACTGATGGTTAAATACCCCGCCTCCATTATTTTTTACCGGAATCTGTATGTCTTCAGGCAGGCTGGCCACATTAAGCAAAAGTTTTTCTAGGGGCCAATTCTGATACCGGGGCTGTTTTTTAAGGATATCATTTAGATTGTCAATATAAGTCTGCAGGTGGCGGTTATGATGAAGTTCCATTGTCTTGGCGTCAATGTAGGGCTCCAGGGCGTTGAAGCCGTAGGGGAGAGGAGTGTTGATGAATTTGTATTGGCTGTTCATGGAAACTCCTTAAGGGTTTTTATTATATGTGTATGTGCAAAGATTTTATAAAATTATAGGTAAGAGACAACAGTCCGGCGAAAAAGAAACGAGGGCGATCCGAACAGTGCGCAGTACCTCTTAGGACAACAGCCGTCACTGTTCGGAGCAGCGGCGGCTGTATTTGTAATATCCTTAGCTGCCAATTGCTTTTTCTTTTATATCTTTGGAAAGAAGATTTTTATATGTGAAATCCATGCCCAGAGCTCCTATGGGGGCAGTGATTAGTATGGCCAGTACGGCAACAGAGAGGACAATCTGGCCGCAGTCTAATCCCATAGCCAGGGGGACGGAGCCGATAGCGGCCTGGACTGTCGCTTTAGGAAGATAGGCAATGATGCAGAATAGTTTTTCTTTTCTGTTCAAATTTGTACCCGGCAGACAGATAAGAACCCCGATGCTCCGAAAAACAAGGGCTATGAAAATCATGAAAACAGCTGCAATGCCGGCTTGGTATTTGTTGTTTGCTTGATTATGAGAAAATGCTTGAGTTATCCACAGGAATCCCATATGACAAAAGATACAGCAGTGCCAGTATCCTTGCTCAGGGATGTTTTTGTGGAAAGCTCCAAAAGAATACGATTGACTGCTTGGAAGCTCCATGATAAAGTAAAAATATAAGTGAAGAAGTGTAAAAGAAGAGTAAATCTAACCAGATGAGAATGAAAAGCAAGTGATAGAAAATAAGAAAAGGTATGTTTTGGCCGCATGATAACGTACTTTTATCGTGAGTGTTCATCCGCACAGAAGATACAGAAAACTAAAGAAGAGGATGGACAAAAGGAGAACGTATGAGCAGAGTGAAAAATATGACAAAAGGCAGTCCATTGACATTAATCCTGGTATTTGCGCTTCCTTTGATTGTTGCCAATATTGGGCAGCAGTTTTATATGATTGTTGATGCTATGATCGTAGGGCAAGGGGTTGGGGTGGAAGCTCTTGCCAGCGTAGGAGCGGCGGACTGGTCGTACTGGCTGGCATTGTGGTCTATCAGTGCTTTGACCCAGGGCTTTGCCATTCCTGTTTCCCAGTATTTCGGGGAAAATGATTATGGGAGCGTGAGAGAGGCGGTGGCTTCTTCTATATGGCTGTGTGCGGGAGCGGCAGCGATAATGACGGCTGTGGGCTTTTTGTTCGGACCTGAGCTGTTAAAGCTTTTGGATACGCCGGATAATATTTTACAAGGGGCAACAGAGTACCTTTTGACTATGTATGCGGGCTTGGCTATTGTGACTGCCTATAATATGGCCTCTGCCCTTCTGCGGGCCTTTGGAGATGGAAAAACACCATTGATCGCGATCATTATTGCGGCTGTGATGAATATTGGACTGGACATGCTGTTTGTATTTGTTTTGGGCTGGGGGATCATTGGTGCAGCGGCGGCAACTTTGCTGGCACAGCTTTTTGCATTTCTCTATTGTCTGCGCGTTTTAGGGCAGATTCAATGGCTGAGACAGAAGCCGAAAGAAGAAAGACAGAATAAAAAGACCGCAAGGCTTCAATGCCGCCTGGGGATTCCTTTGGCCTTGCAGCAGATGCTGGTGGCTGTGGGCGGGATGATTCTTCAGTCCGCTATCAATCAACAGGGATTTTTGCTGATCGCAGGTTTTACGGCAACGAATAAGATTTACGGACTGCTGGAAAGTTCTGCTATTTCTTTGGGATATGCAATGACTACTTATACGGCCCAGAATTTTGGGGCGGGTTTGTACCATCGGATCCGTAGGGGATTAAAATATTCTGTGGTATTGGCTGTACTTTTTTCTGTTATTGTTTCTGTAGTTATGATTTTCGGGGGGAAGTTTTTCCTGCGTCTGTTTATAGACAGCAGCAATGCCAATGCAGAAAAAGTGTTGGAGATTGCCTATCAGTATTTGATGGTGCTGAGCATCTTTTTGGTTTCTCTTTATATGCTTCATGTTTTCCGAAATATGCTGCAGGGATTTGGAAACGCATCGGGTCCTTTCCTTTCAGGAATTATGGAATTTGCAGGAAGAGTGTCGATTGCTCTGGTTTTCACCAGGATATGGGGAGACAAAATGATTTTTCTGGCGGAACCGATTGCCTGGATTGCGGCAACGGTGGTTTTGGTGGGGATGTGTCTTTGGAAGATGCATCATATGCCGAGAGGGGATGCTGCTTTTTGATTTTTAGGTACAGACAAGGGTGAAATGTTCAATATTGAACGATTCACCCTTGTCTGCTATATAGATATCTATAAAATCTGAGTTGTCTTAATTGTCTTACTAAAACTTTTTCCTGAAATTATCAGCCAGCTGATTAAGTACCTGATATTTTTCTTCCAGCTCTTTTTTCGCACGGAGGAATAAGTCTTTATTGAAATCTTTGTTAAAGCGTTTTGTAAGAACAGATATGAATTCTTTTCGTGCCTTTTGGTAATCTTTTTTGGCTTGTTTATATTTTTCCACGAAATTATGGGGAAGTACCCTAAAGTCAGGATAAGCCTGAAGGATACGCCGCTGCAGAGCGCTTCTGTTTCTCAAAAGTTCATGTATCTGCCGGGAAATTTCTTCCGTGTTATCGCCGGTGGAATTATCAATTTCTTTTTTAACAATATTCATAAGAATATGAGACAAAATATAGTCTCCGACCATGAGAATAATGATCATCCAGGCAATAATATTTACAGCAATAGGATTAATGGTTTCGATATAATTGAAGTAATATGGATCGATAAATTTAACGATAATGACAGAGGCAATTCCAAATAAAATGAGATTTCCGATCCATATCCTTCCGTGAAGATTCATGGGTTTATTGGAATAATCCCACCAGCGGGCATGGAACATTTTTTCCATGTAAAAGCTAGTCATATATTCCAGAAAACCACAGATGATAAATCCTGCCATAAAAGTTTCCGGGTAAGTGCCAGCTCTTCCGATCAGTCCCCCTACTAAAATAGTAACGCCGACTACTCCGAAGCCGTAAATCGGGCAGTAAGGTCCGATGAGAAAACCACGGTTGATAAAGCGGTGATATTGAATAAATTTGAGAGTTACCTCCATGATCCATCCAAGTATGGAAAATATAAACAGCATAATGACAAATTCATAAAATAACTGCATAAGCCCTCCTTCCATTGTACGTATGACGTGTTCTTGTTGTATATAATATAGCATTTAATGAATGACATGCCAATGGTTTATAATAGTTTATGAAATCTTTCTGTGACAGAGCGCAAAAACTATGCTATCTTAATTCTAACAGAAATATCACCTTTACGGCAGACCTGCCGATCTTACCGCTGCGTTCAGCAGCAACTTTTCCAAAAACCAATTTTAGAATTGAACACAGGAATTATTTTGACTATAATAAAAGGAGAGGTGGATGAGAGAGAATAATTTGCAGTGGCATGCGGGATTCCAGGCCGTGCTGCAGATAGAACTCTCGGAAGAAAAGGAGAAGTTCCATTTTTTCCAGGAGTATAACCTGAGCCAGAAACCTTTGCAGATCGATACGCTTGTGGTGAGAGAGAAAATCACGCAAGCGGATACCGCTGTTTCGAGCGAAAGCGCTGAGGAGCAGGAGAAAAATGTCGGCAAAAATCTGGGAAAGCTGTTTCGGAAATATAATATAATAGAATACAAAAGCCCGGACGATTATCTGAGCATCAATGATTTTTATAAGGTGATGGGCTATGCGTGCGTGTACCAGTCAGAGACAGAACATGTCCTTGCTATCCGCCCGGAGGAACTGACAGTCACATTGGTATGCAGCCGGTATCCCCGGAAGCTGATGTACCACCTGAAGCACAGATACCATACAAAAGTGACCAGGCCTTTTCCGGGGATCTATTATATCGAAGGCCTCATGTTCCCAGTGCAGCTGGTGATCCCGAAGGAATTATCGAAAGAAGAATATAAGTGGCTGAGCCGTCTGAAAAAGGGTTAGATCATGAAGACATCGAGACCTTAGCCAAAGAATACAAAGGAAGAGAAAAGGATCCGCTGTATGAAGCGGCGATGGATCTGATCGTGAGAGCGAACCGTCATGTTGTATGTGAGGAGGGATGGGTGATGTGTCAGGCGTTAAGAGAGTTGTTTCAGGATGAGTTTGAGCGTTATGAGGAGATGGGAAGACGAAAAGGCGTAGAGCAGGGATTGGAGCAAGGAAGGGAACAGGGCTTAGAGAAAGGAATAGAGCAGGGGGTAAAAGCATTAGTATACAGCGATGCAGAGGCCGGTGTGGACAGAGCGTTTACCATAGCAAAGCTAAAGAAGTATTTTTCCATGAGCCAGGAAGAGGCAGAAAAGGCGATGGAGAAGGCTTTAGCATCGGTTTGAGAGGAAACGAGTGTGACAGAGAGAAGAACTACCATTATGTGTTTTGAAACATATGAGAGGTAGTTTTTTTTTACGGTAATACCACAAGGGAAAAATAACCAAAAAAAATTTTTTTTATTTGTATAAAAGCGCAATAGATTTCGGCGGAAGATTCAAGTATAATATTTTAACATAAGGAACAGAAAAGTCTTTGAAAAACAAAAGACTTTTTTTAAGAGAAAAGAACGTTAACGCACACGGAGTACAAATGGCAACTACAATTAAAGATATTGCAGAATATTGTCGTGTATCAGTAGGAACGGTGGACAGAGCATTAAATGGCCGCACCGGGATTAATGAGAAGACAAAACAAAGAATATTAGAAGCAGCACAGCTGCTGAATTATCATCCCAATTATATAGGACAGAGTCTGGCGAGGGGAAAGACAATGACCATAGGGGTTGTTTGTTTTGATCTCTATAATAATTTTTTCCCGGAGCTGATCGATAATATTGAACGCCTTGCAAAGGAGAGAGGATATTTTATCTATTTGATTTTGACTCACAGGGATTTCCGCCTAGAAGAGGATGGACTGAAGTATCTTCATGAGCGTTTGGTGGATGGAATTATCTTGTTTCCTATTGGCTTTAGTAAAGGATATATAGAATTCCTGCACAGTCTGCATATTCCGATAGTTACGATTTATAATAAGCTGGGGGAAAACGATTTTCCCTTTGTAGGAGTAGATGACAGACAGGCAATGGAAGATGCAGTGAAATATCTTGTAGATAAAGGATATACAGATATTGCCTATTTGACGCCAGATATTACTGGTCAGGAAAAAGAAGGGTTAAATACATATACACTGCGGCAGAGAGCGCAAGGATATCAGGATGGAATGAGACGCGTAGGACTTAAGGGTATTCAAACCCTTGAAAAAGGTTCCATGGAAGAACGCCTGGAGAGATATTTAAAAGAACATGATTTCAGAGAAAAGAGTGCGATTTTATGTCTGTGCGATTCATATGCAATTAAGGCAATGAAATATCTGCAGCAGAGAGGGATCCGAGTGCCGGAACAAATAGGCATTATGGGATATGATGATATTGAACAGCTAAATTATGTAGTTCCCCGAATTGCAACCATTAAATATTCGGTACCGCGTATGGGAAAGGTTGCGGTGGATCTGCTGTTCCGCTGTATGGAAAAAGAAGAGTGCAGAGGAGAATATTTGCTGGATTATACAATAATAGACGGCGGCAGCCTTGAATAGGAATGTTTTAAACAGATATGTAAAAATATCTGTTTAAAAATTAGTAAATTACGTGGGCGCACACGATAATAATAATTTATAAAAAGGGAGGTCAAAATGAAAATCAGAGATGTGAAATATGTGCCGTTTTCTCAAACGGACTTATGGGAGAAGGTGGATGACATTACCAGGTACCTGAGGCTTTCCGCTGAATTTGGGTGCAATGAGGAAAGCAGAAGGATCTGGGAAGAGTTTAAAGGGAATATTGACAAAACCATCGGGCAGTTTCAGGAACTTGTGCTTGCCCAGACAGATGAAGAGGAGCCGGATGATCTGGATAAGATTCGTTCTTTACGTTCCCCGGGCCCTAGACGTATGAGAACCTCTCTTCCGGGGGATTATACGGATCGCCTTCTAGGAGCTTTTTATGGAAGAATGGCAGGATGTACCCTAGGAGCTGCGCTGGAATTTAATTCCGTGGATGTAATGGAGGAATGGGCCAGGTATTTCGGAGATGAATATCCCTTAAAAGATTACTGGAGCAGGATTAAAGATCCTATGCAGCCTCACTATATTGTTGGGAAGAAAATAGATTTAACGAAAGGCCATATGGACGCGGTTCCGCCGGATGACGATACAATTTATACCCTCTTAGGGCTTCTTATCCTGGAAGAGGCGGGAATGGATTTCACCCATAAAGATATGGAAAAAGTATGGAAAAGATATCTTCCACTGGATGGAGAAAATGGAAGCCGCGGCTGTTATTGGGGCGAGCGGATCATGATGCAGAATTTTGAGAAAGGAATGGATCTGCCGCAGGCAGGTATTTACGGAAATCCTAATCTTCAGAACATAGCGGGATGGACAAGAGCGGATCCGTATGGATACGTATGTCCCGGCTGGCCGGAAAAGGCGGCGGAACTGGCCTATAAGGACTGCTCTGCAAATCATAGAAGAAATGGAGTATACGGCGCTATGTTTATGGCCGCCACCATCGCTGCGGCCTTTGTTGTAGATGATCCAATGGAGGCCGTACGCATCGGGCTGACGGAAATTCCGGAAAATTGTATGTTTGCAGAAGGAATCCGCTGGGCTCTTGCGAATAAAGCGGAGAATTACAGAGATGCTGCAGAAAAGACATGGAATGTGTATGACGGCATGTTTAACGGAAGTGCACTGACCAATGCGATCCATGTGGTAATGGGACTGGATATAGGAGAAAAAGATTTTACGAAAACAATAGGTGAGACTGTTGCCATGAGCGGTGATAATGACTGTACTGGAGCTACGGCGGGAAGTATTGTGGGAGCGGTGATCGGAAAAGAAAAAATTCCGGCAAACTGGACGGAGCCTTTTAAAGGGAGAATGCACATTTATCTAAAGGAACATCCGGAATATCTGGATATTGAAACAGTTTGCAAGAGGTTTGAAAAACTTGCAGCGGAATTTGTACAGGTTAAATGACAGAGAAGGTTGTCAGAAAGGGGTTTTTATGAAGAAAAGATTATTGGCAGGATTAGCTGCGACAGGATTAATAGTATCTATGATACCGGTAAACTTGGTTGCGGCCCAGGAGCAGACCACACTGGAAATTTGGGATATGTTTACAGATGGTTCTCTTGCTGCTGCTCAGGAAGCAATCATTGCAAAATTTGAAGAAGAGAATCCGAATATTAAGATTGAAAGAGTTCCTAAAGATCAAGCTACATTGGAAGAAACATTAAAAGCAGCGTTTATGGCTGGAGACGCGCCGGATATTGTATATCTGGAAGCTGGGATTGGTTCGGCGGGCACCTATGTTCAGGCTGGTTATTATGAGGACTTAACAGAAGTCTACGAAGAATACGGATGGAAAGATACATTAATGTCCGCCTGTTGGGAAATTCCCAGCGCTGACAATTTTATCTGGGGTGTGGGAAATGAAATGGAGACCATGGGACTTTATGTGAATCAGGACATTTTTGATGAACTTGGATTGGATCAGCCTCAAACGGTAGAAGAATTGACGGAAGATATGCAGATAATTAAGGATGCCGGTTATCAGGTATTAGCAAATACTTTGGATTCGCAGTGGTACAATAATATGAATTTTCTAACTACTATTTTCTATGCGTTTATGCCGCAGGAAGATATAGACGATGTTATGAATAATGATGGCTCCTGGGATAAAGAGTCTGTAAGGGCAGCAGTGGAGTGCGTCATTGATTGGCTGGATAAAGGATACTTCCCATCCCATCCGGAGGTTGATGGGGACCAGGAGAATATGTTTTTCTCAGGAGACGCTGCCATCTGGATTACAGGAAACTGGTCTGTGGGCGCGGTCAACGAACATCCGGATATTCATACTTCTATCTATCCTTTCCCTGGTTCAGAAACCTGTTCAGACGGTGGATCCCAGGCGAACTTTACAGGAGGGGCGTATCTGGTGTATTCAGGTTCTGAGGTGAAGGAAACGGCATATCAGTTTATTGATTTTTCAGTTAATAATCCGGACACGGCGACTATATGGGCAGAAACAGGCGGAACAATGCCCCCATATACGGAGGAATATGAGGCTGACCTTTCACCGGCAGGAGAGGCTATTGTGGAATATCTGGGAGATGATTCCCTGCAGAATACAGCGGGACTTAATATGTGGCTTGGTACCAACGCTTTTGAATTTTTCTCAAAGGCAGGCCAGAATCTTGCTATAGGGGCGCTGGATGTAGATTCTTTTATTTCGGAGGCTGATGCGGCAAGAGAAATGGACATTCAGTCAGGCTTGACGAAAGGTTCTTTTAAGGTGAACTAGAAAAATGCAGAAATTCCCGGGGCATAGGGAAATAGATAGTTCCGATATGGGGCATCATGATTTCGTGGAATCATGATGCCCCTATATGGAAGGAGAGGAGGTACTTGATTGGGGAAAATCACATTTAAAAAATCTTTATATAGAAGCCAGATGATTATGGGATATGTTCTGCTGATTCCTGCCATTATTTTTTTTATAGTATTTTTCGGGTATAGTTTAATTCAGGCTGTTCATTATAGTACGCTGGATTGGAATGGGGTAACACAGGCGGTATATGTAGGAGCTGAGAATTATATTAATCTGTTTAAGGATCCGGTTTTTTGGAAGGCTATCCAAAATAACATATTTTATACCCTTGGCATCATGGCTTTCGGTGTGCTTCCGGGACTTGTGCTGGCATATATTTTATCCCGG
>DWYZ01000258.1 GCA_019118425.1 Candidatus Blautia faecavium
GATGCATGCGTACAGATGGAGCTTTTGGGACATAATTTCTTCGTATTCTATAATGCAGAGACAGATCAGGTAAACGTAGTTTATAAACGGAAAGGAAATACCTACGGACTGATCGAGCCAGAATTTTAATTACAGAAGCAAATACGGGATGCCGGAAAGGGAACAGAAAGCCTTTTCGGCATCCCTTTTTTGCGCATAATAATGTGTCTTTTACAGAAAATTAGGCAATTTTCCCTATATATGCGAAAATAATAGTGGAGTTTTTGTGTATATTTATTGTTTTTGAAGGGGTTTAATGGTATATTATTAGGTGAAAAGTTTCTGTAAATGATCGGGCGGGAGGAAAAGATGGTTATAAAAAAATTAATAAGAAAAATCGTTAACTATGTCAAAAGCCATATGTCTGTCGGCATGATCGGAACAGGCGTGATACTTTTTCTTTTCGCGGCATTTTTCTTCCATGGATTTTTACAGAATGAATATCTGCAGTATCTGCTTGCGGAGACCAGCAGGACAGAGCAGGCGGTTTTAAGCGTGTCTGCTGTTAATCTGAACAGCATGATCCGGGATGCCATTGTAACTTGCGCGGATACCGTAATCGATGAAGAATTGTATCAGAGGGTGGAAAGCGTACTGGAAAGTGACGGCGCCATGTCGGATATCTCTCTTTTGGATATCAAATTAAACGCCATTACCCATTATAGTAATATCGTGGCTACAGCTATTGTCACAGAGGATGGTCTTCTAAGGGAGTACGGGCGGTATTGGAACCGGAGCGGTTACAGAGATCTGTGGCAGGGAGAAAACTTAGAAACCTTATACCAGCTCTATGATAAAGTTATGGAAAGAATTGACGCCAATACTGCCATAAGCTATGAAGTCAGTACAGAGCCGCTTATGCACGAAGATTTTTCAAATATGCTGTTTTTTCATCTTGCATATCCTTTATTGGGAGATAAGGTAGATAAATCGGAAAGCTGCGGAGTAGTGGTATTTACTATCAGTCTGGATTCCATAATAGAATCCAGCGCTCTGGCAAATGCGGTTCAGGGGGGATATATTACAGAATATATTACAGACGGCAATGGAATGATGCTGTATCACACGGACAGATCTATGCAGGGAAAAAACGAGAGACGGATTAACACAGAAAGCATAGAAGAGCTGGAACTGCCATTAAGTTATTTGGGCTGGACAGTACATATCAATATTGATACAAACGAAATAAGACAGAATGTTCAACTTATGTTCCAGCAGGGAGTAGGCGTATACCTGATGCTCCTTTTTATCTGCATTGTAATCTGGCAGATCATGCTGTGGCGAATCCTGCGGCCTGTGGGTGTGATCGGAAAGTATATGGAGAGTATCCGAAGAGGAGACTTAAGCGAGAAGATCCATATTAAAGGAACCCATGAGCTCTGGCAGCTTGCGCAGCAGTACAACTATATGGTGGAAGCGCTGGAACAGCAGAGAAAAGAGACCAAGCGGGAATATGAGGAAAAGACCCTTATGCTTCAAATGCGCAATGCAGCGGAAAAAGAAGCGCTGGAATCTCAGATAAATGCACATTTTTTGTGCAATACACTGGGTGCGATCAACTACAGCGCAATGGAAAACGGGGATATGGAGGTTTCTGTGCTTCTTAAAAACCTGTCGGGCATTTTATATTATGTATTTTCTAAAGAAACAAAATCTGTAAACTTTGGAGAAGAGATTGACTGGGTACGCCAGTATCTTTATCTGCAGAAATTCCGTTTGATGGATGTTTTTGACTATGAGATCATTTTTCCGGAAGAGTATAATGAGTGGCCCTGCTGTAAATTGTTTCTGCAGCCCTTTGTGGAAAACTCTATTCTTCATGGATTTGAAGGCTGGGAAAAAGGCGGAAAGATAAGCATTACAGGAGAGGAACAGGAAGGGCGCCTTGTTCTTAAAGTAGCAGATAACGGCAGCGGCATGGCGCCGAAGATAAAAACTGAAATACAGGAAGTTCTCTCAGGGGAAGCCACTCTCGCATGCAACCAGATTGGAGTGGGGATTTCCAATGCCGCCGCCAGGCTCAGGATGTATTACGGACCGGAGATGGAAATTCGGCTGGAAACAGCAGAGGGAAAAGGAAGTTGTTTTACTTTCTGGCTGCCGATTCCAGCAGATATTTTGAAGGAGAGTATGGAAGAATTATCAGAGGAGGAGATAGGGTGAAGATTATAGTTGCGGAAAACGAACAAAGAGCAAGGGAAGGAATCTGTAAGCTGCTTCAAAGTGTTTCCGAAAACCTCGAGGTAATTGCACAGGCTTCAAATGGAGAGACCGCTTTGGAGCTGATCGAACAGTTAGAACCGGACGTTGTGTTTACTGACATTAAAATGCCGTATATGGATGGCATCACCCTGATCCAAAAGGCACGTGAAAAGAAACTGCGGACAGAATTTGTAGTGATCAGTGCATACGCGGATTTTCAGACGGCGCAGCAGTGTATTTCCCTGGATGTAACAGAATATCTGCTGAAACCCTTGACAAAGGCGGAGCTGGAAAATGTCCTGACACGCTTAAGCGCCAGGATCAAAGGGCAGAATGTATATTTATCCAATGAAGAAAAAGAGGGGGAAAGCCTGCGCAGCCAGTATCCGGACGCGCACCCTATGGTGCTCCGTGCTCTTGATATGATCGAAAAGAGATATCAGAAGAAAATCACCCAGACAGAGCTGGCAGAGAAGCTGGGAATCAGTCCTCAGTATTTCAGCTATATTTTCTCAAAACATGTGGGGGAAGGATTTGCTACTTTTTTAAAAAAATACAGGATTCAGCAGGCAATAAAACTTTTTGAAAAAGGGGAAGAGGATAAAAACGAGGTGGCATATAAGGTGGGATATTCCGATGTGAAATATTTTTACAGAGTGTTTCGGGAGGTTACAGGAAAACATCTGTCAGAATATATAACAGAACAGGGAGAGAAATAAAAAGTATCTTAAAATCCTGTCGGTATCAGTAAATACCGGCAGGTTTTTATTATGTGCTGGATAAGAAGGATATGAAAATGAGGAGATATATGTGCAAAATATATAAAAATGGAGATATAAAATAATGCAATCTATACAATAGTGATAAAAATATCTTAAAA
>DWYZ01000259.1 GCA_019118425.1 Candidatus Blautia faecavium
TGGAATACCATCCCATAAAATTCCCCTTCTTCAAGTCCTGCCGCAATACGGAAATTCGCCAGGGCATGGCTTTTCTCCTGTCCCGGGATTTCATCGTTTAATATTTTTTCCTGATACGGGATCACAGTGTCCACCACCAGCTTCTGATAAGGGGACCAGAATTTATCCTCACACCAGGTCTTTTTTAATCCGATCGGATGTCCTGTTTTTCTCATAAAAACCACCTATTTTCCTTCACCAAGCGTAATGACCATATGACTGTCATCCTTTTCGATGACCGCATCTTTATCCCATAAAACTTTTCCGCTCCAGTTTCCGTTTCCGCCCTGTACGTTTACTGTAATCTTCTGTCCGCTCCGCTCTGCTTTCACATGCATCACAGGCTCGCCTTTCAGATTAGGAATGACTGCTTCTGTTCTTTCTCCGTCCGCCAGATAAGAAAGTGCCAAAGTAACGCCTTCTGCGAACTCATAATCCGGCTTCGTGCAGCAGCTTCCAAGAGCCAGGATCTTTCCAGGAGCCACCAAAAGAGGCATCGTATGATAATCAAATGTATCCGAGTACCAACGTCCCCCTTCTTTTACCTCATCTGTAAGAAGGTTGTACCATTTTCCTTCCGGCACATAATAGTCCGCTTCACCGTTCTCCTTAAAGACAGGCGCCACAAGGAGGCTGTCTCCCATCATGTACTGAAGATCAAGGGTCAGACAGGTACGGTCCTTGGGATATTCCATAAACATAGGACGAAGCATAGGAATTCCTGTCTCGCTTGCATATACTGCCTGCTGGTAGAGATACGGCATCAGACGGCATTTCAGTTCCACCATCTCCTTTAATACCACGCATGCTTCCTCATCAAATACCCATGGCACACGATAAGAATCGCTGCCATGAAGACGGCTGTGGGAACTTAAAAGGCCAAACTGGCACCAGCGCTTATAAATATCCGGTGTAGCCGTCTGCTCAAAACCGCTGATATCATGGCTCCAGAAGCCAAAACCGCCGCAGGATAAGGACAATCCGCCCCTAAGCGTTTCTGCCATGGAACTATAGGTAGCAGAACAGTCGCCGCCCCAGTGTGCCGGGAACTGCTGTCCGCCTACTGTTGCCGAACGGGCAAACAGCACTGCATTTCCTTTGCCCTTCTCTCTCTCCAAAAGCTCAAACACTGCTTTATTATATAAATAGGTATAGGCATTGTGCATATCCACAGGATCAGAACCATCGTACCACGCAATGTCCTTTACAGGTATCCTCTCCCCGAAATCTGTCTTAAAGCAGTCTACTCCCATATCCAAAAGAGCCTTTAATTTTTCCTGGTACCAGGTCACAGCATCTGGATTTGTGAAATCCACCACTGCCATTCCCGGCTGCCAGAAATCCGTCTGCCAGATTGATCCGTCTGTTTTCTTTACCAGATACCCCTTCTCTTTTCCTTCTTTAAACAAATAAGAACGCTGGCCTATGTACGGATTGATCCAGACACATATTTTAAGCCCTCTGTCATGATATCTTTTCAGCATCCCCGCCGGATCCGGGAATGTATCCGGATCCCAGATAAAGTCGCACCAGGTATACGCCCGCATCCAATAGCAGTCAAAATGGAACACGTGCAGAGGAATATCCCTGTCTGCCATCCCCTGGATAAAGCTGCTGGTCGTCTCCTCATCATAGTTAGTGGTAAAGGATGTGGTCAGCCACAGACCAAAGGACCATGCCGGAGGAAGAGCCGGCTTTCCGGTAAGAGCACAGTACCGGGATACCGCCCCTTTAGGATCCTCGCCTGCGATCACATAGTAGCCAAGTGTCTCTCCAGGTACGGAGAACTGTACTTCTTCTACCTTTTCACTGGCGATTTCAAAAGATACCTCTCCAAGGGTATCCACCAGAATTCCATATCCATTGCTGCTTAAATAGAAAGGAATACACTTATAGCCCTGCTCACTGGCAGTACCGCCGTCTTCATTCCAGTTTTCCACGATCTGTCCGTTCTTTACAAAGGGGGTAAAACGCTCGCCCAGGCCATACACATACTCTCCTACTCCCAGGCTTAACTGCTCTACCATGAAGCTTTCTTTTGTGTCCCTGTTCCACATACGGGCCATATTTCTATAGTCTGTCTTTGTAAGGAGCTTATCGCCTTTATAATACCCGATGCACCAGCTTCCCGGTGTCTTGGTGATGACCGCACGCATTGTGCCGCTTTCATACGTCAGCGTCTCCTCATCCTCACGGACAGTCACTTTTACAGGTGCAGGATAAATAACCAGACGCACCGGTTTCCCTGCGCTGCCGTCAAAATGGGTCACTTCCACATGGATCACGTCCTCCATGGGACTTGTCAGGGTGACAGTCAGCATACCGATATTCAGACAGTCCCCGCGATTTGTAATATGCTTAGCCGCAGCATAAACAATAAGACTGTCCCCCGCAGTCTCATGTCCCGCATACTCCACCGCATAAGTAGGTTCATATTCTTTTCTAAGCAGCCAAAAACCATTTGTAAATTTCACTTTCACACACTCCTCTCGTCAGTTTTGGCCGTCTCCTGCGTTCTCTTCTTTCGGCACGTGGCGTTCAAGAAGAGGCTCGATCATAGCCGAAGCTACGAAGGAGACGATCCCCGGGATCAGAAGAAACAGCGCCATCTGGTTTAACAGCGCCAGATAGGATACTGCAAAAAGCAAAAACAATAAAATAGATATCGGAAGGTGGCGCACAGCCATGTAAAAAGAAAGCTTGACCAGCCAGCCTGTAGGCATTGCAAACCTTGACAGAGCCGGGAAGACATAACATGCGCTGACAATAAAAAACACAATCGTAAACGCATACAGCACAATAAAGAATAAGCCCCAAAGGCTGTCTGTCTTCGCGTCAAGAATACCAATGTTTAAAAGCATGGCAAAGATCACCCCGCCGTAGATCAGCGTCAGCGGAATGGACGGCAGGAGATTCTGCTTATAGGCATGCCAGAACTGTTTGGAAATGCTGTCCCTGTCATGGCGCACAGATTTTGTCACAGCCGCATATAAAGCACAAAAAGACGCTCCTATGGTAATAACCGGAATACAGCCTAAAAGCCAGTACACGCTCACCACGATCAAATCAAAAATCTTTCCGGTATAGGTATAAAAATTTCCGTCAAAATCAAACAGTCTTCTTCCAGCCGTATCCTTACTTTTCTTCATCGGACACCTCCCATATCCTTTCTGTGTACACTAGTATACTCTCAAGCTGGCGCTTACCATAATTTCCAACTTGTTAGTACACTAGGGAGGCTAAAAAGCCTCCCTTTTGTATTATTTCAGTGATAATTCATATCCGTTTCTTGTAAATACAGGTATCTGCTCAATAGGCGCTGCCACTTCCACAGTCTGTCCGCCTGCATATTTTTCCCCGGTCCATGCATTTGTCCATTCAGAACCTTCCGGCAGATATATACGGGTCTGCGTGCAGCCTTCGTCTGTGATCGGTTTTACAAGTACGTCCGGTCCGAACATGTACTCATCTTCCACATTCCAGCACTCTTTATCTTCCGGGAAATCATAAAACAGCGGACGCATAACCGGTGTTCCTTTTTCATGTGCTTCCTTCATAAGCTCTGCAATGTAAGGACGCATCTTTTCACGGAGATTC
>DWYZ01000260.1 GCA_019118425.1 Candidatus Blautia faecavium
GAATCCATAAGAAAATTCATGGAAATGTCTGGGATAGTGAAAGAAGCCATCCTAAAAGAAGTGGAAGCAGATAAAAATATTCCCTGGTTTTCGTATTGCTACTATAAACAAGACATAACAGATGCATTAGACCAATTGTTTGTTGATGATGAGGTAGACAATATCTTTACAGCAAAACAGTATTTGCATGGAAAACTTCATAACATAGTAAAACAAGATGTAATTGCTGTGCTAAAAAGAAAATTCTTTAATGACCCAGATGGGATGAAAGAAAAGGCTGAAGTGTACAGCTTATACAAACTGGCAAAATGGGATTTTTCAGAACTTTCGCCAAAAGATTTTGAAGGTTTCAGGAATGATGAAGATCTGGAACAGTATGCGGAATACCAGTTTGGATTCGTACATTTAGGAGAACTTGGAATTGAGATCAGTACCTCGTATGGTAATATGTACGGGACATTGTGCATAGGAGGTAGCGGAGATCATTTAAGTAAGATTAAAAAAAAGGATGGGACGCCTTATACCTATGAAATCCTAGATGATAAGCCAATCCAAATAGGCTCAAGTGAGTATATGAAAGATTTATCTTATACACAATTTTTGTATGAAATTGTGATTGACATTCTGCATTATCTTGTACGTTTTGATGACAAAGAAAAAAAGGATGCACTCATTGCAAAAGCAGCTTCAGACGTAGTTTTCTTTTAATTTTGTTCAGGATACCGGGCTTAGGCCCGGTATTTTTGTGGTTCACGGATAGGAAAAACATTTATTGTTGAGGACATAGTTTCTCTTACAGACCATGGCGAAATGGCATATTATAAATGTATCGAATACGGAGGGAGGAGAAACGGCTTGACACTCCTGTCGGTAAAAGATACAATATAATTAGTACAGGAGGCATGAGATGTCAGAATATAACATAGCCAGATACGAGGAGCTTGGTCTGTCGAACGATTTCATGTTCGGGAAAGTCATGCAGAAGGAGAGGTACTGCAAGCCCTTTCTGGAACAAGTCCTTGGGATCCGCATTGATCATATCGAATATGTCGAGCGCCAGAAAACGATTGATGAGAAGATCGACGGGCGCAGCATAAGGCTGGATATCTATGCGGATGACGGGAAAACGGTATATAACTGTGAAATGCAGACCAGCCCAAACCGGAACCTGCCCCGGCGGAGCCGGTATTACCAGGGACAGATCGACATAAACCTGATCAGCAAGGGAGTAGATTATAAGGAACTGAAAAAATCCTTTATCATCTTTGTCTGCACGTATGACCCATTTGGGAGGGGACAGTATGTTTATACATTCCTAAACCGCTGCCAGGAGGTGCTGGATCTGGAACTTGGGGACGATACGGTAAAGGTCTTTTTAAACACCAAAGGGACCAAAGGTACTATCAGCAGAAACTTAAAGGAATTACTGGAGTATATTGAAACCTCGAAGATCCCGGTGGGATGCAGAAACCCCCTAGTCACAGAATTGGAAGGGGAAGTGGATGCCGCCAGGAGTAATAAAGAATGGAGGCGCGAGTATATGACATTGGAGATGTTGAAGCAGGATTGCCGCGAGGAAGGCCGCAAGGAAGAACGCGAGGAAATGGTACGAGGACTTCTGAATGAAGGCGTTCCCGTGTTGGTAATAGCTAAGGCTGCCAAGATAACAGTGGAAGAGGTTGAAGCGATCAAACAGAATAATTTGTAACAGCTTCTGGTCCGAATCTACTGAAAAACAGGAGTGTATATGACTCCCAAAATAGGGTTGCCGTTTGGAAAGCTACAAATTGTAACCATAAAGTCAAGCTGGAAGGGGCAGGTAATATCTGTCCCTTTTTTACTTTATAGGAAATTCCGATTTTGGATAAGAGGAAAAGAAGCCCTGCTGATCGAACATATGTTAGAAAAGCAGGAAAATGAACATGACAATAGGACGATGGTTAGGGTTAGAAGATATAAAAACCTTCTTCGCCAAACAGATCGTCAAAAGGGTCGTCTTCATTCAGAAAATAATCCATATCCAGAAGGTCATCCCCGCTCATATGGCGGATGTCCTCGGACGTCATTCCTTCAGGTGGATTTTTCATGTATTTTTTGCGCAGTTCCTCGACATCTGGTTTCATGTTAAATACCCTCCTTTAAGAGGATTATATCATAACAGTACTATGCAGAGGAACGCTTTCCACGAGATTTGGACATCACTTTCTCGTACATTTCTTCGAGGGACACGCGCTTATGGTTGTAATAGAGCTCCAGGAACTCCATTTTGTGGTTACATTCAGGACAACACAGAGGGTCGTAACCGAAGGAGAGGAGAATCGCGGTCCTCCACCTGGTAAAACTGCGGTATATCTTGCGCTTTTCTTTCGGAATGACATGATGCAGTTTTGAATCAATCTTACGGTGCCTTGCATACAGACCGCCATAACGGATCATTTTAAAATGCTTTTCCGGAATATGACGGATAAGACGTTTGATGAAATCCAAGACAGGTAAGGTTTCTTCCACATACTGTTCATCCTCGTGGCGGTTATAGTGGAAAGTAACAGTATCTCCATCATACCGATCGATCCTGGATGTGGCTATGACGGGTCTGCCAAGATAGCGCCCAATGTATTTCGCAACTATTTTCGGGTCGCAGAGATTGGGTTTGGCATAGACATAGAAACCGTGTTCGTGCTGGCTGTAGCATTTCGCTTTTACTTTTTTAAAGGAAGAACCTATTTTGCCTTCCATTTCATTGAGAAGAGCTGTGCGGAAAGCATTTCGCAGATAGTTGTAGTTAAAGTGTTTTACGTGGCGCCAGAAGCCATCATCACTGTAACCGCCTTCGGAAAGGAGACAATGGATGTGAGGATTCCATTTGAGATCCCTGCCAAAAGTATGGAGGACCATTATATATCCAGGAGTGAAATTTTTAGCATGGTTCAGGTTGAAAAACATGCGGGATATTACACTGGAGACGGAATGGAAGAGACAGTTCAGGAGAGAACGATCCTGGAGAAAAAAGTTCCGGAGATTTTCATCAATGGTAAAAACGCAATGGCGGTGCTGGACATTGACGAGCTTAAAAGACATACTGGTGGTGCGGGCCATAGAATATTTGTTGCCGCAAGAAGGGCAAAAACGGCTGTGACAGCGGAAAGGAACGAATTTAAAGTTCCCACAATGCGGACAATGGTACATGGCGCCGCCAAACGAGGGATCACCGCAGCCTAGCATCTTATCAATATTTTCCATCTCAGTTTTTCTGGGATGAAGAGTATATTTAATTTCTTCATAATGGTCTGTAAAGATTCTTTGTAAGATATTCATAAGACTATTATGCAGGAAAAAGTAAGAAAAAGAAACCCCTAACCCCTCATGATTGAGGGGCAGGGGGAGCTGAATAGGCGAAGCCTATTTTTTATATGGATACAGAATTGGAAGGGGAAGTAGATGCCGCCAGGAGTAATAAGGAATGGAGGCGTGAGTATATGACACTAGAATTACTGAAGCAGGATTGCCGCGAGGAAGGCCGCGAGGAAGGCCGCGAGGAAGGCCGCGCAGAGGGTGATGCCTCAAGGCAGGAGAAGGTCGTGGTAAATATGCTTAAAGCTGGAATGGAAGAAGCAGTGATCGCCAGTATTGCGGAATTGAGCATAGCTGAAGTACAGAAGATTCGGAAAAAGAATAATTTATGACCTTTATATTAATTTGTCAAGCCGTAAGAGGGCTGTCGCATGAGAAATTTACTCCTCATGCGACAGCCTCTTTGCCTATATGAAAAGAAAAAAATAAGGTTTTCCACTTTGATATCACAAAAGCATACAGCATTTCTCAGTGGCTTTGCTCGGTCCTGTCGGCGTGATGTAAGAATATTTTTTGGATATCTTCCATTGCCTTATCATATCTCGATGCCAATTCTGGCTGTTCTTGGCGTGCGTAAGCCAAGGCGGCCTGCTGCCGGTCATAGGCTTCTGCTTTATTTTTAATGTCAGCTACAAATTCCGCTGACTTTAGTATTTTTTGGGCCTGCATCTGCATCTGGTTGTATTGATCTTTATCTTTGCTCAGGCGCTTGCGGAGTTTTTGGTTTTCCCGTGTAAGAGTTTCTCTTTCCTTTTTTGCGTTGGTAATATCATTCCGCAGCCCTTTAAGGTCTGCCTCTAAATGCTTCTTTTCTGCCTTGGCAGCACCCATCACCGCAGAACGTTCCTGGTTCAGGGTTTTATCAGCCTGCTGTTGGAGCGCCCGTGCTTTTTGGTCAACCTCCCTAAAGGATGCCGCCCGCTCTTCTTGGAGTTGCTTTAATACCCGCCGGCGGTAATCCGCAGCAGATTCTTTTTCGCGTGGACGGGGGATATCAATCCGCTGGTTGAGCTGTGTGTAAAATTTTTTAATATCCTGATGACGGGCAGACGAACCTTTCACGCCACGTTCTAATCCGTGGGTTTCCATGGCTTTTGCGTAGGAATCCTGCAGCTTGGATAGGGAGGCACGCCCTCCATAATAGCTGTGGCAGTTTAAACGGCCTTCCGCATTGATCGGAATGATGAATGCGTGGCAATGGACGTTCCCGTGTTCGTCTCCATGATACATAACACTGAGCACATTATCCCCGTACTTCTGGGGGGCCTGGTTGAACGTGCTGCGCAGCCATTGCACGTTATCCTTTTTCCACTGCTCGATGTCAATAGAAACGTCCTTAGTAAAGGTAGTAAGTACTTCGAGGGCAAGTACGGCATCAGACCGGTACTTGTGGTTTTTATAATAGTCCAACTGTTTTATCCGCTGCCGGAATGCCTCTTTATAATTTTCCGGGGCCCCTGGCTGGTCAGAGAGCTTTACCAGTTCTTCATTCTGGTCCCGCAGTTCCGGGATTGCATTGGGGACATCTTTCGTCCGGAAGTTGTGCTGGTATTGCATTTCCATTGTACGCATATCCTTTATTTTTTTAATATCCATAAAACAATATCCCATTTCTTATTGCCTGCCTTTCTTAATAATCATGGAATAATATGAAAGAACGGTAATAAGTGTACCTTTTATTGAGAGGACTGAATATACTATCAGAGGTGTGATAAAGGGGAATGTAAAAGAAATGCTTTACAATGCGAACGGATGTTTGTATAATGCGAATAGGAATCTAATAAAAATACGGATGAGGGTTCTTAACTTCGTCCGGGCAGGTTATGCAATTTTTCTCTAGTTAGGTGGAGGTGAGAGCGTGGGGAGAGAAGCTTTTATTATAGAAAACAACAGGAAAATCACAAAGATAATGATCATCCGGGAGGAAAGAGACTTTTACATCGTAAGCTCTGACCGTGCAGGAAGCGGTGTAGGTAATGTTGGTTGTGTTGTCTGTATAAGAAGCCGTCACGGTATACGTGCCCCTTGCTGTGGGTTTGAAATCATAAGAGGCATTG
>DWYZ01000261.1 GCA_019118425.1 Candidatus Blautia faecavium
GAAAAAATCCGGAAACCCGAACCTGTCCTCTGACAAGCCCCGACTCCCGGAAATCCCTTGTTTTCTACACTTTTTCGCTATCTTATTCTTTGACTTTTGACATCAATACTACTGTCTCCACATGCACCGTCTGACAAAACTGATCCACACAACATCCGCGTTCCACCCTATATCCGGCTTCCAAAAACGCTTCCAGATCCCTTGCCAGGCTGGTTGCTTTACAGGAGATATAGACGATCCGCTCTACCCCGTAAGAAATGATTTTGGGCAAAGCTTTCGGGTGGATGCCGTCCCTTGGGGGATCCAGGATGATCACATCCGGTTTTTCTTCTACCTGATCTAAAACCTTCAGGACATCTCCGGCAATAAAACGGCAGTTCGTGATCCCATTCCGGGCGGCGTTTTCTCTTGCTGCCTCTACTGCCTCTTCCACGATTTCCACACCGATCACCTCTTTCGCCACTGCAGCGGCAAGCTGGGCGATGGTTCCGGTTCCACTGTACAAATCAAAAACTTCCAGATCCCTGGTATCTCCAATGTAGTCTCTTACCACAGAATATAAAACTTCCGCCGCCAGAGTATTTGGCTGGAAAAAAGAAAAAGTGCTGATCTTAAACTTCAGGCCTAAAAGAGTTTCATAAAAATAATCCTGGCCGTACAGGATCCGGGTCTCATCACTTTGCACCACATCAGAAAGAGAATCGTTAAGGATATGCATGATCCCCACGATTTTCCCCTCCAAAGGCAATTCCAGAAGTTTTTCTACCAAAGGCACCATATCGTGTTCTTCCTGACTTGTGGTAATGATATGTACCAGGATTTCTCCTGTAGTAACGCCTCTTCGCAGAAGAAGATGCCTTAAATACCCCACATGCTGCATTTTTTTATAATAAGAAACCTTCCGGTCGCGAAAATACTCCCACACACAGGTAAGGATTTTCGTCATATCCTCATGAACCAGCTTACAATCTGATGCATTAAGCACATCATAGGTACTTCCCTTTTTATGAAGTCCCAGCGAAAGCGGTCCGTCCTTAAATTCATCCCCAAAGGAAAACTCCATTTTATTGCGGTAGCCAAACTCTATCGGGCTTTTATGGATACCTTCCCAGTGGTAATCTGCCCGCCCTTCCTTTATCTGGCCGCCCTTTACCAAGGCATCTTCCAAAAGTTCCCGTATCTGACGCTCTTTCATCTTAAGCTGTTCCTCATAGGACATTGTCTGATACATGCATCCCCCGCAGTCTGGGAATACACTGCACACCGGTTTCCTCGTCTCAAGCGGAGATTTTTCCAAAACCTGGATGAGCCTCCCTTCCGCCCTGCCGGAACGCTTTTTATGGATCACAAATCGGATCTTTTGCCCTGGTATCCCGTTTTTTACGATGACCTTAGTACCGTCTATATTCACGACTCCCTTATTAGGGAAATCTACTCTTTCAATCACACCTTCATATATTTCGCCTTTTTTCATAACCGCCTCCTGAAATATCTCTGCTCACTCCAGCAGAATAATCTGTCTATCGTTGCTGTCTGCACGTTCACTGGCAGCAGATGTTCTAATATAAGCCACTTTAAATGCCTTACTATTTCGCTGAGAATGTTTTTTCGAGAGTGCAGGCGTAAAAGCGCAGGCATAGCGGGCTACGCTGAGCATTTTACACCTGTGATCTCGGGAAAACAGGCCAGCGAACGTGAGGATATTTAAAGTGGATTATACTAGCATTTAAAATTCGCTTCTCCAAGCGAAATTACCATCTGGATTCTTTTGGTCCGCGCCCCACAATAAGCGCATGGTTCGAATCTGACTAAAAAACTTCTGTCTTCTCTGTAAAAATAGCTCCGGTGTACGCCGGAGCTATTAGATTCACCCTTTATTCTTCTTCATCTTCAAAGTAATCATCAAAGTCATCATCGAAATCATCTTCAAAGTCCTCCAGATAATCCGGAGCAAAGAAACGGTATACCATAAAAGCGATACCCGCTACTGCTGCCACTGCACCAATGATCGCCAGCGCCCAGAGGACCGTATTTTTTTGTTTCTCTTCTTCTTTTTTCTTTAATGCTGTCAGTAATTCCTCAATCTTATTCATATTCATAACCTGCACCATCCTCTCATTATTTTGCCGGCAAGATACTAGCTGTATGCACTGGCATCACTGCCGTTTCTGCCAGTGTAGCGCATACATATAGACCATTCTCACCATAGCCAGCAACTGCATCTCCTCCGGAAGCAATCCGGTCTTTCCCCGCGGTTCTGCCGTCTAAAGGCAAAACCGCGTCCAGCAAAAACTTCCGTATCTGCTACTGAAAAACCGTCCCTATCCTTACCCCAAAACAGAGGAACCCGTACACTGGCAGGATAACCCGCCGGAATATGTTCTGCTGTTTACACTAGTGTGGTTATTATACCACTAATCATAGAATTTTACCATAACTTCTACAAATTTTTATATTTTTGCCTGTCAGGCTTCAGCATTTCCACCAAAGAAGCAATTCGCCTAAGAAAAATACGGCTCTCAAATCTTTTTTAACTTGGCAAACCCCGCAAACATCTTTTTTACACCTGCCTTATCAAAGTCCACTGTCACCTCATAATCCCTGCCGCCTTCCACAATGTTCTTTACGATACCCACTCCGAATTTCACATGGCGGACCGTATCTCCCACTTCATAGTCTAAAGGCGCTCCCTTGGCAACAGGAAAGCTTTTCGGGTGGAAAGCCTTTGCCTGAAAGGCCATTTTCATCTGCATATAGCTGCTCTTTGCCGGAATTACATTTTCCAGCTTGGGCTTTTTTTCCTGAATCTCATGTCCCAGTTCCACAAGCTCCCTTGGAATCTCCCGGACAAACCTAGATACCCGGTTATACTGCACATCTCCCCGCAGCATTCTTTGCTGCGCGCTTGTAAGAGTGAGCTCCTGCATGGCTCTGGTAATTCCAACATAGCAAAGCCTGCGTTCCTCCTCCAAATCCGAAGGATCGCCGGAAGAGATACTCAAATATCCCGGGAAAATCCCGTCTTCCATCCCAACCAGGAACACATGGGGAAACTCCAGTCCCTTAGCACTGTGCAGCGTCATTAAAAGCACATAATCCTGATCCGGATCCACGGTATCAATATCTGCGATCAACGCGATCTCCTCTAAAAAGCCCGACAAGGTGGCCGGCTGCCCCATCTCCTCCATCGCCTCTTCGTAGGAAACGGTTTTCGAAATCAGTTCATTAATATTTTCAATCCTTGCCCTGGATTCCTCCGTATCCTCCGCTTCCAATTCTTTCACATATCCGGTCTGATCAATGATCTCCTCTAAAAGCTCCCTTACCGTATAGGCCTCCGCCTTGCTTTTTAAGGCCTGGATAAAGGCAACAAAACCGTTTATCTTAGACAGGCTGCGTCCCAGGGAAGGAATTTCTTCCGCCACCCGGAGGGCATCGTAAAAGCTCACATCCATTTTATCAGCATAGTCCTGTACCCTTCCAAGGGTAGCAGCTCCGATTCCCCGCTTCGGCACATTGATAATCCTTCGGACAGCAAGGTCATCCCTGGCATTATCCACTGTTTTCATATAACACAGCAAATCCTTGATCTCCCGTCTGGCGTAGAAGTTTACCCCGCCAACAATCTTATAGGGGATATTTGCCAGTAGGCATTTCTCTTCGAAAAGACGGGACTGGGCATTCGTCCTATATAAAACAGCACAGTCCCGGTAGTGATATCGTCCCTCTCTCCTCGCTTTTGAAATCTCGCCCACTACATATTCTGCCTCCTCAAATCCATTCATAAACTGCCGGAAATGAATCTTGCTGCCCTCTTCATTTTCCGTCCAAAGGGTTTTTGGTTTTCTTTCCTCATTATGGGAGATAACACCATTGGCGGCATTTAAGATATTTTTTGTGGAGCGGTAGTTTTGCTCCAGCCGTATCACTTTGGCCTGGGGAAAAACGCGCTCAAATCCAAGTATATTTCCTATATTAGCTCCTCTGAATTTATAAATGGACTGGTCGTCATCTCCCACCACACACAGATTTTCATACCTTGCGGCTAGAAGGCTAATCAGCTTAAACTGGGCAGTATTAGTATCTTGGTACTCATCCACCATAATATAGCGGAACCGTTCCTGATAAGACTCCAATACCTCCCCGCAGTGCTGAAAAAGCTCTACGGTTTTTACCAGAAGATCATCAAAATCAAGGGCATTGTTTTTTTGAAGGGACATCTGGTACTCCCTGTATACCTGCGCTACCCGTTTCTGGTTATAGTCTCCCCCTGCGTTCAATTCCATTTCATCCGGAGAAACAAGCTCATCCTTTGCATGGGAAATCTGGGCCAAGAGAGACCGTTCTTTATAGATTTTAGTGTCAATATTCAGTCTTTTACAGATATCCTTCATTAACGTTTTCTGATCATCTGTGTCATAAATGGTAAAATTATTATCGTAACCTATGCGGTCTATGTATCTTCTTAAAATGCGCACACAGGTGGAATGAAAAGTAGAAACCCATATGCTCTCAGAGCCAAACCCTACGATCTTATCCACCCTGTCTCTCATCTCCTGTGCCGCCTTATTGGTAAAGGTAATGGCCAGGATATTCCATGGATTTACATTTTTTTCTCCGATCAGATAGGCGATCCTGTGCGTCAGCACTCTGGTCTTTCCTGAACCTGCCCCAGCCAGTATAAGGAGCGGTCCCTCTGTATGAAAAACCGCCTCCCTTTGTTTCTCATTTAAAGTATCATAAATACTCATTCCATTTTCTCCTGTCACATACTAAAAATCCACAGGACCCACTCATTCACTTTTCATCCCCCAAAAAATTTTTCATTTTCCGGCAAATCTTTCCTGAATCTAGCCTGCAGACCGCTTTCTCCTGTTAAACGGTCTCATTATAACATGAAATTTATGGTGGACTCAACTGAAAAATGGAGGTCTTGCCTTTTCCGCACTGCCATGATAAACTATTCAGGCAGGAGGTAACGGTTATGAATAATCAAGAAAAAGTCTGGCCGGCTTTTAAGGCTGCTTTTCCTTATACTATCCCCATACTGGCGGGATTTCTTTTTTTGGGAATTGCCTATGGAATTTACATGAACGCAGAGGGCTTTCCCGCCATATATCCCATACTTATGAGCCTTACAATCTTTGCCGGCTCTATGGAATTTGTAACGGCCGATCTTCTTTTAGGCGCTTTTGACCCATTAGGGACCTTCCTCTTAACTTTAATGGTAAATGCCCGCCATCTTTTTTATGGTCTTTCCATGCTGAACAAATATAAGGGCCTTGGGAAGAAAAGCTTTTATCTGATCTTCGGTATGTGCGATGAATCCTTTTCTATCAACTGCACTGTAAAAGTACCGGAAGGTATCGACCGCGGCTGGTTTTATTTTTTTGTCACCCTTTTTAACCACTTTTACTGGTTTATAGGTGCCAGTTTGGGCGGACTGTTTGGTTCTTTTCTGAATTTTAATATGGAAGGCCTGGAATTTGTGATGACAGCCCTCCTGGTAGTAATTTTCCTGGAAAATTGGATGAAAGAAAAAAATCATACCAGTTCTCTTCTGGGGTTGGCTTTATCTTTTATCTGTCTTCTTATTTTTGGAAGCAGCAATTTCATCATCCCATCCATGCTTTGCATCCTGGGCGTCCTCACTCTGCTCAGGGGCACTTTATCGAGATTGGAGGAAAGTCCCACATGACCACAATACAAAAGATCTTAACCATAGCCATGGTCGTCCTTGGAACCATGACCACTCGTTTTCTTCCTTTTCTGGTTTTTCCTGCAGGAAAGAAAACACCGCCGTACATTCAATATCTGGGCAAGGTGCTCCCCGCTGCCGCTTTGGGAATGCTGGTGATCTATTGTCTGAAAGATGTAAGCATTTTTACAGGAATGCACGCCATCCCTGAGCTGCTCTCCATCGGGGCGGTGGTTCTTCTCCACTTTTGGAAACGCCAGATGCTTTTGTCTATCATGGGGGGAACGATCCTTTATATGGTGCTGGTACAATTTGTATTTTAACCAGCCGCTGCTGATTGTGAAACAGCTCATGAAATTTTTTCATTAAGAAAAGCCTTGCACCAAAGAGTACAAGGCTTTTCTCATATATAAAAATTTTTTTAGAGGACAAATATAAAAATAAACCTATTCTTCTACAAAATGGAAATTCCAGCTTTGATACTCTTCTGAAGCCTCCGGCATCAGAAGGCCCGCATACATTAAAGCCGCACCTAAATATTTTTCTCCGTTTATCCGGTACATTTTATTTTCCTTCAATCCTCGAAGCCGGATATATACAGGTGCCTCATTGGCATAGAGTTTGGTAGCCACCACGCTTACCAAAGCCTCCCCTTTATCTTCTCTTACATATTCCCATGCATTATATACCTCATCAACAAATGGATTCGTAAGGCGGAAATATTTTCCATATTGAATCAGATCATAGTACTTTTTAAAATCAGCAATCTGATGACGAATCTGTTCCTTTTCCTCCTGGGTAAGCTTCATAGGATTCAGCTCATAGCCAAAAGTTCCGGCCATTGCCACTGCAGCCCTTGTTTCCAAAGGAGTGCTCCGTCCGGTCTGATGATTGGGGCAGGCGGAAACATGAGCTCCCACTGTGCTGATAGGGTAGGCAAAAGAGGTTCCATACTGGATCTTCAAGCGCTCAATGGCATCTGTGTCATCGCTGCACCATATCTGAGGAGTATAATACAGCATTCCTGCATCGAATCTGCCGCCTCCTCCGCTGCAGCCTTCTATCAGTAGATCCGGATAACGACTGGTGAGCTTTTCCAGAAAATCATACAATCCCAAAACATAACGGTGAGATACCTCCCCCTGCCTATCCGCCGGAAGGGCGGCGCTGTATACGTCACTGATGCTCCTGTTAAAATCCCATTTAAGATATTCAACCTTCGCACTGTCTAAAACAGCGCAGACCTGTCTGTATATATGATCCCTGATCTCTTCCCTGGAAAAATCAAGGACAAGCTGATATCTGCCCCGCATAGGCTTTCGTCCCGGAATGATAAAAGCCCAGTCTGGGTGCTCTCTGTAAAGGTCACTGTCCTCACTGACGCATTCCGGCTCAAACCATATGCCGAATTTTAATCCAAGCTTGTGGATCTCGTCAGAAAGTTCGCCTAAAGTGCATCCAAGCTTCTTTTCGTTCACGTACCAGTCTCCAAGGCCGCTGTTATCGGAATCCCGCTTTCCAAACCAGCCGTCATCCATGACAAAAAGCTCCACTCCAAGCTTCGCCGCCTCTTTGGCCATTTCTATAAGCTTTTCACCGGTAAAGTCAAAATAGGTTCCTTCCCAGTTGTTAAGAAGTACCGGACGTTTTACATTTTTATATTTCCCTCTGCAAAGATTATTGCGGAATGCGTAATGGAATGTATGGGACATCTTTTCAAATCCTGCGTCACTGTAAACCATGGCGACCTCAGGAGCCCAAAAGTCCTCGCCAGGCAAAAGCCCGAATTCAAAACCGTCCGGATGAATTCCCATAAGCACTCTTGTCTGGTTAAACTGGTCGTATTCTGCCTCTCCCAGGAAGTTTCCACTGTACAAAAAGGCAAATCCATAACAGTTTCCCTGCGTCTCCGTCGCCTCCCGGTCAGCCAGAATCATAAAAGGATTATAGTGATGGCTGGAAGTTCCTCTCACACTTCCTACAGACTGTACCCCGTGATGGATGGGAGCCCTGGAAAGCTTTCTCTCCATTTCGTGCTTTCCATAAAACGTAAGAAAATCATAGTTCCCATACATCTGGTCCAGGCACATAGACAAAGCTCTTTCCAAATAAATCGGATGCTCTGCCTGATTTTCAATGCGGACCGTTCTGGTAATCATATCCAGGTCTTCCATTACTCCATAGTAGAGATGAACATACACTCCTCCTACATCATCCTTTAAGGTGATTACCAAGGTATCCGCCTTGTTTTCTTCCTGAGCATAGACAGACGGCAGGCCGGGAATCGCATATTTTCCCTTAATACACTGATGGTCTACATAGCGCAGCTCCAAGGCTCTTGCTCCCATATGGTAGCGGATCTTTAAGGCACTGGACCTATAATCTCCGCTCCCATAGCAAGAATACTCCTGAGGCAGTACTTCCAGAGAATAGGTTCTGTCCGTACCTGCCTGGTAAGGATTTCCCGCAAATCCTCGGTCTTTGCAGGAAATCAAATAAGAATAATCAAAATTTCCCGTTCTTTTTCCATAGTATGTGTGAAGCAATACACCAAGGTTATCCACTTTCATCTGATACATACTGTTCTTTGTACACAATGAAAATAACCTTTTGTTTTCATCCAGTAAAATCGCCATAGGTCTTCTCCTTTTTTATTGGTATCTGCTTCCCTTAATACCGGATTATTTTACAGCGCCGTTTACTACACCGTTCAAAATCTGTTTCTGGCATACCAGGTAGAAGATCAAGATCGGTATCAAAGCCAGAAGATAAGAAGCAAATGCCAGATTATAATTTGTACCAAACTGTGTCTGGAAATTTAACTGCGCAAGGGGCAGTGTATTTTTTCCTGTTCCCGACATAATAACCAGCGGAGTCATTACATCGTTCCAGGTTCCAAGGGCGGTAAGAACTGCCACTGTCGCATGCATTGGTTTCATAACCGGAAAGATGATGCTCCAATATGTTTTCCATGTACTGGCTCCGTCCACCTTCGCGGCTTCTTCAAGAGCCATAGGAATGTTTTTCAGATAGCCTGAATACAGCAAAAGGTTCATAGGCATATAAAAAACAACATACAGGATAATGACACCTACCCAGTTTCCAATTCCCATCTGGGATGTCTGCTTTACAAGAGGCATCATCAGGATCGCAAAAGGAACAAACATACCGCTTACAATATATAAATAAGCGAATTTATAAAATTTGCTGTGTC
>DWYZ01000262.1 GCA_019118425.1 Candidatus Blautia faecavium
TTTCCTCGTTTCTTATATATCAGCATAGCTCTTTCTTATTTTTTGAAAAAGTCACTTACCGATTTCTGTTAAAAGAGGTGGAAAGGGGTAAAGGTTTTTGATAAAATGATTCCTAAGAAAGAGGGGTAAACTATATGAGAAAAATAAAAGTAAGAAAAACCATAGGCATTCTTACAATCTCAGTAATGCTTTGCGGCGTAATGTGCGGTTTCTCCCAGAATGATGCTGCAAAGACGGATTATTCAGAGGATGGTCTTTGGGCATATAATGGAACGGACAGCTCCAGTCAGGCGGATCTTTTTCTTATCGGACCCACCACCTATGCAGGAGATGAAGACAGCATCAATATGCCATTGGATGATGAAGAGGAGAAAGCCAGTTTTTTAGGAGCCTTAAATATGGAACGGGGAATCTACGAGGAAACTTTGGATATGTATGCCCCGTATTACCGGCAGGGCTCTCTTTCTGCTATTGAAGAAGGCAGGATGGAAGAATCTTATGAAACTGCCTATGAAGATGTGTCGGCTGCCTTTTCCTATTATCTGGAGCATAAAAAAGGAGACAGCCCTTTCGTGCTGGCTGGGTTTTCCCAGGGCGCATATCTTTGCCTGGAGCTGATGAAAGAGTATCCGGAAGAACTGGGTGATATGATCGCATGTTACTGTATCGGCTGGGCGCTGACAGAAGAAGAGGTAGAAAATTATCCTCAGTTGGTTCCGGCATCAGGAGAAACTGATACGGGTGTGATCATCTGTTTCAGTTCTGAGGCGGAAGATCTTACCGATTCCTTTTTTATTCCGGAAGGAACCTGGTCCTACAGCATTAACCCGCTGAATTGGCGGACAGATGGGGAGAAGGGAGATAAGTCTTTGAACCTTGGCGCCTGCTTTACTGATTATGATGGAAATATTACAGAGGAGATTCCCAATCTTACGGGAGCCTACATTGACCAGGAGAGGGGCGCATTGAAGGTAACGGATATATCGCCGGAAGATTATCCTGCAGCTCTTTCTTTTCTGAAAGAAGGGGAGTATCATATCTACGATTATCAGTTTTTTTACAGAAACCTTCAGGAGAATGTAAAAAAGCGTGTAGAAGCATATCTGGACGAGAAATAGGCCTTTGATCAAGGAGGATGGACAGATAAAAAGTGTGGGAGAGGAGCGGTTTTATGACAGAGCAGGAACGCTTCATGAAAGAAGCCATCCGTCAGGCGAAAAAAGCCCAAGCCCTGGAGGAGGTGCCGATCGGCTGTGTGATCGTGTGCCAGGGGAAGATCATCGCAAGAGGATATAATAGAAGAAATACAGATAAAAATACATTGTCCCACGCAGAATTGAACGCCATACGAAAGGCAAGTAAAAAGCTGGGGGACTGGAGACTGGAGGGATGTACTATGTATGTTACCCTCGAACCCTGCCAGATGTGCGCTGGAGCCCTTGTACAGTCCAGGATTGATGAGGTAGTGATCGGAAGCATGAACCCGAAGGCGGGCTGTGCCGGTTCTGTTTTAAATCTTCTTGAGATGGATGGCTTTAACCATAAGGTTGTGGTCACAAAAGGTGTACTTCAGGAAGAGTGTTCCAGGATGCTATCGGATTTTTTCCGTGAGCTACGGGAAAAAAAGAAGCGTCAGAAGGCAGCATTAGAAGAGGCTGCCGGACAGGATAAAGAAGATTAAGATAAAATTTCACGAAAAAACCCGGATCAGAGCGGATTCTGATCCGGGTATTATTTCTCTTTTTTATGCGCGCCGCACGTCGGAATGCACCCACAGACGTTACCTCTACAGTTAACTCAGCCCAGGCACCCTCACGGCACACAAGAGCTTCTGCTTAGTGCTGCTGCATTCCTGCCCTGACACGGTTCACAGATTCCTGTTGCGTGAGACCCAAACGTCAACGCCACTTATAGAGGGCAGCTCCACAGGAAACAAGCCTCGGATTGGCATCACCCCTGCTGTAGCGGATTGCAGGTTCAGGGCACCGCTAACTCCCCGGCTGCGCGGATTTAAGTATAGAGGTTTTTGAGAAGATTGTCAAGGGGATTGGAGGAAAAATTCAATTGCTTTATAACCTGTTGTAACCTGTTCATATCAGGCGGCTGATCGAGACGGTTTTATAAGTCTCAGTCTTTTTCATACCCGTTTCTGCGGTAAAAGAATATAAAAAGGGCGATGGCAAGGATGGTCTCCACAACCATAACCAGGAGGCTGCTGTTGTCCAGGTAGGGCTTTTCTTTGGCGGCGATATTGGCAACCATATTCATGACCGCGCCGGTGAAGATATATTTGGCTATGCTGTCAAGTATCTCCACAAGATCAGAGAACATAGGAATCAGCATGAGAATAAGCAAAAGCGGAGTGGTGACAGTGGAGGTGCTCACCTGGTCCTTGGCAAAGATTCCTAAGAGCATTCCAAGGATACAGCTGGTCAGGGAGGCCAGGATGGTGACCGCGGAAAAGATAGGAAGAGCATTTCCAGGGATTTCATATCCGCTTGTGGGGATAAGGACATAATTGATAAGAACAGTTGCTAAGAAGACCGGGAGAATACTTCCTATAAAAAATTCCAACGCGTTTACAGAGGAAGTCATCAGTACACGGAGGGTCTTCTTTTCTTTTTCTTCAGCTAAAAGGAAGCTGGTACAGTAGAGAGCTGCGCCGATATTTACTACCAGTCCCATAGATAAGACGTATGCTCCAAGCTGGGGAGTGAGCTTTCCGTCGCCCATTACATATTGATATAAAAAACGGAACATGAGCGTAAACAGAACAGAAAAAATCGGCATGATGATGCAGTTTTTTCCGCAGAAAGCTCTGGTTTTTACATCCGCGATAGCAATGATTTTGGTTAAATGTATGGTATTCATGATAATGCCCTCCCTGTTACTTCTAAAAATACAGATTCCAGTGTAGGCTCACAGGAATGAATGGTTTCGATTTTTCCAAGGCGGAGCCACTGGGATATGGTTTCGGCGTTTTTTTCGTTTTGTTCCAGATGATAGGTGTTTCCTTCTGTGAGGGAGATACTGTACTTCTTGATCCGGTTGTATTTCAGGCAGATTTCCGCCGGGGTTCCATATTCTACAATAACGCCTTCATTTAAAAGCGCTACATGATCGCACATTTTCGTGGCTTCTTCCATATTGTGGGTGGTGAGAAAAATGGCCATGCCCTGTTCTTTTAAGGAAAAAAGCATTTTATGTATCTCAAGGGCTGTGGCCGGATCCAGTCCGGAAGTGGGTTCATCCAGAAAAAGTACCTTGGGCCTGTGGAGAACGGCTCTTGCCAGAACCAGCCGCTGGGTCTGTCCTTTAGACAGTTTTCCCGCTGGTTTTTTGCGGTGCTCATATAATCCCACCTGTTTTAACACTTCATCAATCCGGTCCTTTTTTACCTGAAGGATCCTGGCGAAATATTCCAGATTTTTGTAAACGGAAAGATATTCGTAAATTCCGCTGTTGTCTGTGACGATCCCGATCTGTTCATAGATGGATTCATCCAGGTTCTTAGAGTTGATCCCCAGGATATAGGCTTCTCCGGAAGTGGGACGAAGCTGGCCGGTAAGGATTTTGATAGTTGTGGTTTTTCCCGCTCCGCTGGGCCCTAAAAAGCCCAGGATCTCGCCCTTGGACAGGCTGGCGTCGATATCCTTCAGCACCAGATCTTTTTGAAATTTTTTCGATACATGATCCAGATGGATTACTTCTTTTGGCATAATAAAAACCTCCTTCTGCCGCATATGATGGTAAATCCTTTTAAGAAGAGTTCGCTTGAGGTGAAGTCTTCTTTAAGGATGTATCCAGCATAGCAGGCGGAAGGAGGTTTGTGTGTAAACCTTCCTGAAAGGTAGTTTTATATTCCTGAATGGAAGGAAAGGCATTTATTATAAGGAGGAAGCTGGATCCGGAGGTCAAGAGTTTCCTACCGGTTGACTTTTTCGATAAAAGTGAAACACGTCTCCATTGAATCTGCTATTTCCTTCCCATATAATTATAGCACGAGGTGAATACTATGAAGGAAATGAATCTTGGCCGCATTCTGATTGAAAATCGTCATAAAAGAGGAATCACACAGGATGAACTGGCCGCTCATATCGGCGTTTCAAAAGGAGCTGTTTCAAAATGGGAAACGGGCTCTTCTTTGCCGGATATTTCGCTGCTGCCGCAATTGGCATCTTACTTTGACATCAGCATTGATGAGCTGATCGGATACCAGCCGCAGATGGAGAAAGAGGATATTAAGAAACTGTATATCCGTCTTTCAAAGGACTTTTCTGGCCGGCCTTTTGATGAGGTCCTGGCTGAGTGCCTTGAAATTGTAAAAAAATATTATTCCTGTTATCCTCTTTTGTTCCAATTAGGGTCTCTTTTGATCAATCATATTGCGCAGGCATCCAATTCGGAGCAAAGGACAAAGATTATGGAAAAGGCTCTGGAATGTTTCAAACGTGTGAGGGATGAGGCGGATGAGCCAAATCTGCAAAAAGAGGCATTGTTAATGGAAGCATTTTGTCTTCTTCAGCTCCAGCGCCCATCTGAAGTTATAGATATTCTGGAGCCGATTGAAATGCAAGCTGGAGCTCCTGAACCGCTTCTGGCCTCGGCATACCGGGTGACCGGCAATGACCAGGAAGCAAAAAAAATCCTTCAGGCCGGAATATACAAAGGGATTATGACTCTTTTTGATCTATTCCCGTCATATCTGAATTTGTGTCTGAATGACGCGGAGCAATTTGCAGAAGCCTGCCAGCGGTTTAATCAAATAGCGGATATTTTTCAAATGAAAACACTGCACCCCAGCATTCTTTTAGGAGGCTATATTACTATCGCGCAGGGATGGATGGCATTGGGAAATACTGAACAGGCGCTGAATATTCTTACCCAGTATACGGATCTGGCTGTCAGTGATATTTATCCATTGCGTCTGCATGGGGATAAATTTTTTAATCTTCTAGATGAATGGTTTGATAGCGAACTAATGTTGGGGGCCTTTCCCCCGAGAGATGAAACGCTGATCCGGCACAGTATGACACAAGCTCTTAGTGAAAATCCTGTATTCCTTCCGTTGGGAGAAAACCCACGGTTTCAGGAAATGGTCTATAGACTTAGAGAAAACGAGGAGGAAAAATAAATGGAGGCTGTTACCATACAAAAACTATCCAAAACTTATCCTGGCGGAAAAGAAGCATTAAAACAACTCTCACTGTCCCTGAGCCCAGGGGAGGTGTTCGGTTTTCTCGGCCCCAACGGTGCTGGAAAGACAACAACCGTAAAACTTCTTACCGGAGTCCTTACTCCATCCGGCGGTCAATGTGACATTATGGGCATCAATCCTAATATCCAACCGGAAAAAGCCCATCTCTTGTCAGGGATTGTGACCGAACATGCGCAGATGTATGATAATCTGACTGGTATGGAAAATCTGTTATTCTATGCTGCTGCCTTTGGGCTGGAACGAAAAGAAGGAAAGCTGCGGGGTGAGTCGCTGCTCAAGGAATTAGAACTGACAGAAGCGAAAGATCGAAAACTGGCGGCCTATTCTACGGGTATGAGACAGAGGCTTTCTCTGGCAAGGGCACTGCTGCACCGCCCCAGAGTCCTGTTCCTTGATGAGCCGACTTCCGGCTTGGACCCGGAAAGCGCCCAGAATGTCAATCAAATGATTCACAATTTGGCCCGTAAAGAAGGAATCACCGTTTTCCTCTGTACACACCAGCTTCGATATGCACAGGAAATATGCACGCGCTACGGACTGATTGAACAAGGAGCTCTTCTGGCTTTAGGTACCATAGATGAATTATGCGCCAGGGTATTTACTTCGAAATCCCTTCACCTCTGCGCGTCGGATGTTCCTGAAGAGCTTAATTTTGTCAAATGTGGAGCCAATGAATTTGAAACCCAAATACACGATAAAAAAGAAATTCCTGATTTGGTACGAAAGATTGTAGAAGCCGGCGAAGATATCTATTCTGTAAATCTCATGGAACCAAGTCTGGAAGACATCTATTTTGCCCTGACTGCCGGCAGGAAGGAGGATTGAGCGATATGAAGACTGCTGTGTATGCTATTATCAAAAAGGACTTTCGTGGTGTTGCCAGCAACCGCAGATTATTTTCTGCACTTTTAATCGTTCCTTTGATACTGACCATCGTATTGCCGTCTATTTTTATCATTAGCATTCATTTTGTACCGGATGATCCGGATATTGCGAAATTGCTGTCTCTGCTTCCGGAAACTGCCAGGATGGAAAGCCTGGAACTTACGCTTTCCAGCATGATTTTGAATTATATCCTTCCGGTCTTTTTCCTGGTGATTCCCATAATGACTGCTTCTATCATGGCGGCCAGTGCATTTGTAGGGGAAAAGGAACGCCATACGCTTGAAACCTTGCTCTATTGCCCGCTTACTCTCAAACAGATCTTTCAGGCAAAGGTATGGGCCTCTTTCCTTTTAAGTATGCTTGTCTCGCTGATTTCATTTGCGGCTATGTTCCTGGCTGTCGAAACAGAATTGTTTTTCCTGGCGGGCAGGCTGCTGATTCCCAGCGTAAGCTGGCTGGTTGTTATGCTGCTGCTTTCTCCCGCAATCTCATTGATTGCCGTTACTTTGATTGTCCGAGGATCTGCCAAGGCACAGAGCGTAGAGGAATCTCAGCAATCGGCTGTTTTCTTGATCGTTCCGCTTATTCTGCTCATAGCAGGACAGTTTACCGGCATCCTCTTAATGAGCGTTTGGATCTTGCTCTGCCTCGGTTTGGTTTGTGCAATACTTGCTTGGATTCTTTTGCAAAAATCTATGGGAAGGTTCACCTACGAAAAACTTCTGCAATAAAGGCGGGGAAACCGGGTCTGACGGAATTGCCCAGTTCGGCCCGCTCACTCTGATCCAGAAAGCCTATAGTGCGATCGTTTATCTGGCGATCCCAGTTATCCTGAACCCCTATATTATTCAATGGAAGGTTTTGTTGATAGATGGTACAATAGAAAATAAAATCAATACAAAGGAAAGGGCGATACCATGATAAATACGATTTATGAAAGGCGAAGTATACGGAAATTTTTAAGTAAAATGATTCCCAAGGAAGACATAATGGAAATTCTGCAATGCGGGCTGAAAGCGCCCTCTTCTAAAAACAGACAGCCATGGAAATACATCGTTGTCCTGGGGAAAGAAAAGGAAGAAATGCTGAAGGCATTTAGAAAAGGAGTCCAGAGAGAAGAGAATGAGAAAGCCTTGCTGCCGGAAAGCAAAAATCATTTGGCTGGCGCCAAGTATACCATCCAGATTATGGAGCAGGCTCCGGTTATTATTTTTGCGGTGAACCCTTTGGGAAAGGGGATTTTTCAGGAGCTATCCCCAGAGGAACGGGTCTATGAGATCTGTAATATCCAGTCCATAAGCGCCTCTATACAAAATATGCTTCTTGCAGCAACTGAAAAAGGGATTGGGAGTCTATGGATATGCGATATTTACTTTGCCTACGCGGAATTATGCCAGTGGCTGCAGCCGGAGGGAGAACTGCTTGCCGCAGTTGCCTTCGGATATCCGGATGAAAATCCCGGGGAGAGGCCGCGCAAAAGATTGGAAGATG
>DWYZ01000263.1 GCA_019118425.1 Candidatus Blautia faecavium
CATTGCGCTGGATCAGCTGAAAAAAATAAAAGGACTTTTTTTAAGAAGAAAAAAGAATAAAAACAATAAGGAAAGAAGGCAGTCTCCCTCTGGTACGACTTCTTCGAAACAGGTTTCCTCTCAAAAGCCAAAGGAAACTCTGCCTGTAAAGAAAGCAGGCCCGTCTGCAGAGAAAGGGAAACAGGCCCATCCTGCGCAGCCGAAGCTGCCGGAAAAGGAAGCGCCCGGGGAAGATGAAAAAAAGCAGGGAATTATTGACTCAATAAAGAATAAGATAGCTGCCATTCAAAAAAAGGGAAAAGAACTAAAAAAAATCCCGGAGACGCTGAAAAAGCTTTGGGACCGTCTGATCTGGCTGAAATCCCTCTGGGAGGACGAAAGGATCCAGGCAGCGCTGCAGCTTATGAAGAGGGAACTGAAAAAAATCCTTAAACATGTATTTCCCACAAAGATCAGCGGGGAGGTCATATTCGGAAGCGAAGATCCCGCGGTTACAGGGTTGGTCCTTGGAATCCTTGGAATAACCATGCCTCTGCATAAAAATCTTATTGCAGTGAATCCTGTATATGAAGGAGAAAATATCTTACAAGGAAAAGTTAGTCTTAAAGGAAGGATTTATGCGGTTGTACTGCTGACGGCCTGCCTTAAGATCTATTTTAATAAAAACATCAAATACGCGCTCAGCCGATGGAAGCATAAGGAGGACTAAAAATATGTCAAACGAAAATAATTTTAAAGATACGGTAAATTCGCTTTTTAAAGGAATGGACGCTTTTGTTTCTGCCAAGACTGTGGTAGGAGATGCGATCCATGTGGGAGATACGATTATTCTTCCCTTGGTTGATGTGACCTTTGGGGTAGGAGCCGGCGCTTTTTCCGGAGAAAAGAAAAATAATGGGGGAGGCGGTATGACTGGTAAAGTGACTCCTTGTGCAGTCTTGGTGATCTCCAATGGCATTACTAAGCTTGTTAACATAAAAAATCAGGACGGCCTTACAAAAGTTTTGGACATGGTTCCGGATTTTGTAAATCGCTTTACCGCGAAAACAGATGATTCTGATCATGTGACAACGGAATAAAGTGTTTGTCTGAGAGGATCCTGCATAGAATATAGTAAACCAAAGAGACGGGAAAAGAAAATGGGACGTTTTTTTGGTCTTATGCTTTTTTGCATAGGGATTGGAATGGTGATCGGATTGCTGATCGCTGATAGTATTGTGATCATAATTGCAGCGGGAGTCTGTCTGTTATGCGGATATCATCTGTTCTGCAAATAAAAAAAGAAGGTATGCAGATTCTTCTTCTGCATACCTGTTTTCTTAGGCTCTTTCTACTTTACCGGATCTCAGGCAGGATGTACATACGTACATTTTCTTCGCTCCGCCGTTAGCTGTCTTTACTTTTACGGATTTTACGTTTGATTTCCACATTTTATTAGATCTTCTATGGGAATGACTCACATTGTTTCCGAAATGAGCTCCTTTTTCACAAATTGCGCATTTTGCCATGATAGCACCTCCTTACGCTTTTTTTCAACAGACCCTATTTTAACAGATGCCCTGCGCTTTTGCAAGTAAAAAAAGGAAAATTGTAAAAAATAATATTTCTTTTTCCTGAAAGACAGGTTATAATACATACATAATAATTTGAAAATATTGGAGGTAACCATATGAATGGACGAATAGATTCCGGATTGGGTCAGATTGTCATTGATACAGATGTGATTGCGACCTATGCTGGAAGTGTTGCGGTAGAATGCTTCGGGATCATAGGCATGGCGGCGCTGAGCATGAAGGACGGGCTGGTAAAGCTCCTGCGCAAGGACAGCTTAAAGCACGGCATTCATGTAGTTATTACAGAAGAAAATAAAATTCGCCTGGATTTCCATGTGATCGTGGCGTACGGCGTAAATATCAGTACGATCGCGGATAACTTGATCAGCAATGTAAAATATAAAGTCGAAGCCTTTACAGGAATGGAAATCGAAAAGATCAACATTTATGTAGAAGGCGTACGTCCAATAGACTAGGATCAGAGGAGGAACTTGTGGTGAGCAGAACGACCATAGATGCCAAAATACTTTCCAGAATGTTTTTAGCAGGAGCGAAAAATCTGGAAGCGAAGAAAGAGTGGATTAATGAATTAAACGTATTTCCTGTACCGGACGGCGATACCGGAACGAATATGACCCTTACGATCATGTCGGCTGCGTCAGAGGTTAGAGCCCTTACGAATCCGGATATGGAGATGCTGGCGAAAGCTATTTCTTCCGGTTCTCTGCGCGGTGCCAGAGGAAATTCAGGCGTTATCCTGTCTCAGCTTTTAAGAGGCTTTACAAGAGGCGTACGCAAGCTTGAGGTTCTGGATGCGCCGGCTATAGCAGCGGCTATGGAAAAAGGCGTTGAGACGGCTTATAAAGCCGTTATGAAACCAAAGGAAGGCACGATCCTTACGGTTGCCAGAGAGGCAGCGGAGAAGGCTGTAGAGATAGCGGAGGAAGCCGAAGATCTGGAAAGCTTTTTTGCGGAGATTTTTGCTCATGCAGAGGCGGCTCTTGCCCGTACGCCTGAGCTTCTGCCTGTCTTAAAAGAGGCTGGGGTAGTGGATTCCGGCGGACAGGGACTTCTGGAAGTATACAGAGGCGCTATTGACGGTTTCCTGGGTAAGGAAATAGACTATTCCAGCTTTGAGGCGGGAACAGGCTCTTCTTTGACGAAGATTTCTCCCCAAGCGGAAGCGGATATTAAATTCGGATACTGCACAGAATTCATCATCCTTTTGGATAAAGAAATGTCAGATGAGGAAGAGCATTCCTTTAAGAAGTTTTTGACATCCATTGGAGATTCCATCGTTTTGGTCGCCGATGATGAAATTGTAAAAGTACATGTGCATACGAATCACCCTGGAGAGGCCATTGAGAGAGCATTGACCTACGGTGCGCTGTCCAGGATGAAAATTGACAATATGCGGGAAGAACATCAGGAAAAACTGATCAAGGACGCGGAAAGGCTAGCGAAAGAACAGGAGGAGCAGGAAGAAGAACTTCCAGAAAAGGAAATCGGCTTCATCTCCGTTTCCGTGGGAAATGGACTGACAGAAATTTTCAAGGAGCTGGGAGTAGATTACATCATTGAAGGCGGACAGACCATGAATCCCAGCACAGAGGATATGCTGAACGCCATTGACAAGGTAAACGCCCATACTATTTTTATTTTCCCCAATAATAAAAATATTGTCCTTGCAGCCAACCAGGCACGGGATCTCACGGAGGATAAGGAGATTATCGTTGTTCCAACTAAGACGATCCCACAGGGCATAAGCGCTATGATCAGCTACGTCCCGGAAAAAAGCGCCAAAGAAAACGAAGAAGCCATGGCTGAGGCCGTTTCCAAGGTAAAGACAGGCCAGATCACCTACGCAGTGCGGGACACCAGGATCGATGAAAAGGAAATCCACGAGGGCGACATCATGGGAATCGGAGATAAAGGAATCCTTGCGGTAGGGCAGGATAGAGCCGTTGTGGCAAAGGATACTGTTGCTGAAATGATGGATGAGGATGCGGAGATTATCAGCATCTATTACGGAGCGGATATCAGCGAGGAGGAGGCGCAAAAGCTGACAGACGCGCTGTCTGAGGAATATCCGGACTGTGAAGTGGAATTAAATATGGGAGGACAGCCCATTTATTACTATGTGATTTCGGTAGAATAAAGTAGATGATAGTAAAGAAAGAGAGACGGAAGGAAAGCTTCCGTCTTTTCTGCGGGCAGGAAACGAGGTGACAGCATGAAAAGACCCTTGAGAGACATAAAAGGGGTGGGAGAAAAAACAGAAAAACTTTTTCAAAAAATAGGTATTTACGATACAGAAGATCTTCTGCATTATTATCCGAGAAATTATGAAGAATACCAGGAACCGGTTCCTGTCTCAGACTTAAAGGAAGGCTGCGTATCAGCGGTTCAGGGAACGGTGGCCTCCGGCGTCTATGTGAAGCAGGCCAGAAACCTTCAAGTGGTGACGGCGACAGCGGCGGATTTTACCGGACGTATCCCTCTGGTGTGGTTTAACGCCCCGTATCTTCGCAGCACACTAAAAAAGGGAGCGGTTTTTATTTTCCGGGGAAGGGTGGTAAAAAAACAGGGCAGACTGGAGATGGAACATCCGGAAGTATTCACCCCGGCAGCCTACGAGACGATTCTTGACAGTCTTCAGCCGATTTACGGCCTTACCGCAGGGCTCTCTAATAAAACCATCACCAAGGTGATAAAAGCGGCATTGAAAGAACAGGAGCTTAAAGGAGAATATCTCCCGGAGGAACTGCGGGGCAGATACCGGCTGGCAGACTATAATTTTGCCCTGCAGGAGATACATTTTCCTGAAAACAGGGAAAAAATGATGATCGCCAGAAGAAGACTGGTCTTTGACGAATTTCTTATGTTTATCCTTGCAGTGCAGTATTTAAAAGAAAGGACAGAGGAGGCGAAAAACACGTTTCCCATGAAGGAAACCTGGACCACAGAACAGATCATCGAAAAGCTTCCCTATGATCTGACCAAGGCTCAGATGAATGTTTGGCATGAAATCGAGAGAGATCTTTCCGGACAGGCGCTTATGTCAAGACTGATCCAGGGAGATGTGGGCAGCGGAAAAACCATCCTTGCTTTTCTTGCCATGATCATGGCTGCAGAAAACGGATACCAGGCGGCCCTTATGGTTCCCACGGAAGTGCTGGCCAGACAGCACTATGAAGCGTTCAGCCGTCTTATGGAAGAACAGGGGCTTTCCTTTCAGACAGTTCTTTTAACCGGTTCCAACACGGCTAAAGAAAAACGGGAAATATATGAGCAGATCTCTTCAGGAGAGGCTTCCGTCATCATCGGCACCCATGCCCTGATCCAGGAAAAGGTAACTTACTTTAGTTTAGGCCTGGTGATCACAGATGAGCAGCACCGTTTCGGGGTAAAACAAAGAGAAGCCCTTACTACAAAGGGAAACCCGCCTAATGTGCTGGTTATGAGCGCTACGCCCATTCCCAGGACTTTGGCTATCATCCTTTACGGTGATCTGGATATTTCTGTGATCGATGAACTTCCTGCAAAGAGGCTTCCCATTAAAAACTGTGTGGTGGACACTTCTTACAGGCCGAAGGCGTATTCCTTTATAGAAAGACAGATTAGGGAGGGCAGGCAGGTCTATATCATTTGTCCAATGGTGGAGGAAAGCGAGGGGACGGACGGAGAAAACGTGATGGATTACACCGCCAGGATCAGAGAAATCTTTCCAGGAGATATAAAGATCACCTACCTTCACGGAAAAATGAAAGCCAAAGAAAAAAATCAGGTAATGGAAGCCTTTGCTGCAGGGGAAATCCAGATCCTTGTCTCTACTACAGTGGTGGAAGTAGGTGTGAATGTGCCGAATGCCACAGTCATGATGATAGAAAACGCAGAGAGATTCGGGCTTGCCCAGCTTCATCAGCTCCGGGGCAGAGTGGGCAGAGGAGAATTCCAGTCTTATTGTATTTTTATACAGGGATCCGGAACAGAGGAAACTACAAAACGCCTGGAGATACTGAATAAATCAAACGATGGATTTTTTATTGCCGGAGAGGATTTAAAGCTTCGCGGGCCAGGTGACCTTTTCGGCGTGAGACAGAGCGGGCTTATGGAATTTAAGATAGGAGATATTTATAATGACGCGGGAATTTTAAAGGAAGCCAGTGAAGCAGCGGGTGAGATCCTCTCTCTTGACCGGGAGCTTGAGCTGCCCCAGCATGCTTTGTTAAAAAAAGCCCTTTTAAATTACATGAAAAATGATCTGGAAAACCTTGGTTTATGACCGGACGTGACCGACGGGCAGAAATTGCCATTACATGAAAGAACTTCTAGAGTATTATTTCTGCAAATTCATATACTACCATTGTAACATCCAATAAACAAAACAACCAAGGAGGAAATGAATCATGTCAAACAATTCTTCTAGCAACAAGGCAGTAGTACCAGAGGCAAAAAGTGCATTGGATCGTTTTAAATTTGAGGTAGCTAATGAATTAGGCGTTCCGCTTACAGACGGATACAACGGAAACCTGACTTCTAAACAGAACGGAAGTGTAGGGGGCTATATGGTTAAGAAAATGATCGAGGCACAGGAAAGACAGATGTCCAGCGGATCTCAGGGCCAGTATTAATTTCCGGCCGTGATCATAGACTTTTGCCGCTATGAAAAAGTAGAAAAAGCCCGGATGAAGAAGTT
>DWYZ01000264.1 GCA_019118425.1 Candidatus Blautia faecavium
GCTATATCGTGAGCAGCACCCAGGACGGGGTGAAGAAGCTCAAGGAGGCGGCGGGGGAGGACACCGAGTTTGTGATGTACTTCCCGGAAGCCCACATTCTCCCGGCGGTCCAGGCGATGACCCAGGACAGCCCTCTGACCGTGGGCTGCCAGAGCGTGTACCTGGACGACGTGGCTGCCGGCCACAATTTCGGAGCGTTCACCGCCAACCGCACGGCCAAGGCCATGAACCGCAGGACTGGCCTTTGCAGGCTGGCTTATTTCTCTCATCCTCTCCGCTTTTTCTGTATTACGGATGGGCGGACCGGAAAGCTGGGGAGGGTGGTGGAGTGAGAATCTGATCTATCTGGCTCTGAGTTTGTTTATGATCTCCTTCATGCTGCCCATACAAATAAAATTTGGAACGGAAAGTGGCAGAATCATCCTTTCCGTGATATTATTATGTATATTCCTTTTGATCCTTGGGGCGGTTTCTCTTATGGATTCCTGGAAGATAGGACTGGAGAGAGCCTTTAAAGGTCTGGAGGATATAGGAACGGGAGCCTGGATTTTTATGGGAATCCTTTTAACAGGGGTATGCTGGCTGCTTTCCTGTATGATCAGTATAGGTATCATGAAAAAGAAGGAATATTAAGCATTAATAAAACTGGATGACAAGGAGCGTTGAAATGGAAAAAAATCAGATCTATATAAAATGCGGAACCAACTATAAAGAAATGACAAAAGAGCTTTTAGAAACCTGCAGACTTTCTGAACTGATAGGAGACCGGAAAAAGCGGATTGCCATAAAGCCAAACCTGGTATCTCCTACAGAGGCTTCTTTCGGCGCTACCACCCATCCGGAGATCGTGGAAGGAATTCTGGAATATCTGAAAACAGAAGGCTTTTCTAAAGTGGTTATGATGGAAGGTTCCTGGGTGGGAGACAGGACTTCTGATGCCTGTGAGGTATGTGGATACCGTGAGCTTTCGGAACGTTTCCAGGTTCCCTTTATTGACACCCAGAAGGAAAAAGGCTTTTCCAGGGATTGCGTCGGAATGGAGCTGAATCTCTGCGCCTGTGTAAAGGACGTAGATTTTCTCATCAATGTGCCTGTGCTGAAAGGGCACTGCCAGACAAAGATCACCTGTGCTTTAAAGAACCTGAAAGGCCTGATCCCAAACAAGGAAAAGCGCCGTTTCCATTCCATGGGACTTCATAAACCCATCGCACATCTGGCGGCAGGGATTCCCCAGGATTTTATCCTGGTGGATAATATCTGCGGGGATCTGGATTTCGAGGATGGAGGAAATCCTGTGGTGATGAACCGCATTCTGGCAGGCAGGGATCCGGTGCTGATAGATGCCTATGTCTGTCATATGATGCACTATGAGACAGAGCAGGTGCCTTATGTAAAGATGGCGGAGGAACTGGGCGCGGGATGTGCAGACATAAAAAAAGCCGATATCCGTATCTGCGGAGAGGATCAAGGGGCCGCCATACCCAAGTCCAGAAAAGTGGTGGAGCTTGCCGATAGGGTAGAGGAAGTAGAGTCCTGCAGCGCCTGTTATGGTTATCTGCTTCCTGCTTTAGAGATGCTTAAGGAGGAAGGCCTGTCCTCACAACTGGATGAAAAAATTTGTATAGGACAGGGCTTCCGGGGGAAAACAGGGAAGCTTGGAATCGGGCACTGCACCAAAGGCTTTACCTGCCATCTGGAAGGTTGTCCGCCTACGGAGAAGCAGATGTATGCTTTTTTAAAAGAATATATCCTGAATAAAAAATGATATAAAAATGAATGAAACATATTTCACAGAGATTATAGGCGGTGGCAGAATGAAAAGTTATCTTTCTCTCCATGAGGCAGCGGAGGCTTTTACTTCAGGTTTCCAGTAAGAGACATTGCCATGGCAGAGTACCATTGCCAGGAGAGGAACCTATTACATGGCTTTCCATGCCTGGAACCGCACCAGCGAGAACCAGACGAAAGTGTTCAGTCCATGGTCCAATATCAGGCGGATTGTGATAAAACGATAGAACAAAAGGAGTTAACGGAGTTTCTGGCAGTTGGATATCTTAGAAATACTTGATACATACGGGAGAGGATACGCTTTAAGCTATCCTCTCCCGGTTTATATGGCCGAACAGCCTTCCTTGAGGAGGTACTTGCAGCCTAAAAGTTTCCTAGTTACAGGTTATAGCCAAACCATACACTTTATGCTTAGTTACTAACGTTTTACGGATTCTTTGGCTGCGGCTAGCTTGCCCCTTATAGGGATTCATGATAAAATAACAAAGAGAAAAAGGCTGCGGGAATTGCTTCTTATGAGAATGAAAACACATTTTCCCTTGAGGAAAATCGCAGTGGATGGAAAACGGATTATTGAAGCGGTTGTCTGAAAAATGTGAGGTGGAAGCGTATGGGCGTTTATTTAAACAGTAAGACAGCGTACACTTTGTATAAAGGTGAGACAGAAAAACCATATTTTATAGATAAAACGAAGCTGTTGGAAGAATTATTTCCTTTGGTACAGACTGGGAATAACCATATCTGTATTACAAGGCCGAGACGTTTCGGAAAAACGGTGATGGCAAATATGATTGCGGCCTTCTTTTCAAAAGCAAAAGATGCACAGGATATTTTTCAGCCGCTTCAGATCTCACAGGCAATGGATTATCGAAAATACCGGAATCAGTTTTCTGTTATCCATATCCCGCTTAATGAACTGGGCGGACGGTGTACCTCATATGCGCAGTATATTGACCGGATTGAAAAAAGGCTGGTCAGGGATTTGAGAAGAGAGTACCCCCATGCTGAGATCGAGGAAGGAGAAAGTGCAGCGGATGCCCTGCTTGATGTATATACAGCAGATGAGACGGCACGCTTTATCTTTGTCCTGGATGAATGGGATTTCATATTCCATCAGAGCTTTATTTCCGAGAATGACAAAACGCAATATCTGGCCTTTTTGAGAGAACTGTTAAAAGACAAGCCTTATGTGCTGCTTGCCTACATGACAGGCATCCTCCCGATTGCCAAGTACTCAAGCGGTTCGGAATTAAATATGTTCAGCGAGTTTACCATGGTATCGGAAGAAAGGTTTTCCGAATATTTCGGATTTACGGAAAAAGAAGTGGACGAACTGTTTGCGCGTTACCAAAAGCAGAACCAAAAACCGGCGCAGGTGACGCGGGAGGGTCTGAAGCTGTGGTATGACGGGTATCACACGAAATTGGGAGAGAGATTGTATAATCCGAGATCCGTGGTCTTGTCTCTTTCAAACAACAATCTGGGTAATTACTGGTCCAGCTCCGGACCATATGATGAGATTTTCTATTATGTACGGAATAATGTGGATGCTGTCAGGGACGACCTGGCCCTTATGATCGCAGGATGCAGCGTACCGGCTAAGGTGCAGGAGTATGCGGCGACCTCCCAGAACTTGAGAACGAAAGAAGAAATCTTATCGGCAATGGTTGTGTATGGATTTTTAAGCTATGAAACTGGTACAGTTTCCATTCCAAACAAGGAATTGATGGATCAGTTTGCAGATATGATCAAACGGGAGAACTCATTTGGCTATGTATACCAACTGGCCAGGGAGTCTGAAAGGATGCTCCGGGCTACTCTTGCAAAAGATATCAAAACAATGGAGCAGATTTTGGAATCAGCCCATGATACGGAAAGCCCGATCCTCACCTATAACCACGAAACAGAGTTGAGCGCTGTTGTCAATTTGGTCTACCTGGCTGCACGGGATATATACCGTGTGGAACGAGAAGAGAAGGCTGGGAAAGGCTTTGTAGATTTTATCTTTTATCCGGAGTTTCCGCCTGCGGCAGATGGGATCATTTTGGAACTGAAGGTAGACCATTCCCCGAAAGAGGCGATTGAACAGATAAAAAAGAAAAATTACCTGCTCCGCTTTATGGGAAAGGCGGCAGAAAAAAACAGAAAACCGGAGAGAATCCTTCTTGTAGGTATTGGATACGACAGAG
>DWYZ01000043.1 GCA_019118425.1 Candidatus Blautia faecavium
AATCACAGGAAGGAAGAAAAAAAGAAGGAGACAGATAGATGAAAGGTGTACATTTAACAAAAATGATGGTTGAGCTTGGGCTGACGAATCTGACGCCGGAGATAGATTTGTCTGAGATACGTGTCATGACAGCAGAAATTAACCGTCCGGCCCTGCAGCTTGTAGGATACCTGGAACATTTTGCAAATGAGCGTGTCCAGATCATTGGATATGTAGAATACACATATCTGATGCAGTTAAAGGATGAAGAACGGTTATTTAAATACGAAAGATTTATATCAAGCAAAATTCCTTGTGTAATCTTCAGTACCATGACGAAGCCCTCACAGGATATGATAGATCTGGCTTTGAAATATAATGTACCCACTTTTGTCACAGAAAGGACGACTTCCAGCCTGATGGCGGAGACCATCCGCTGGCTGGGTGTCCAGCTTGCACCCTGTATTTCCATTCACGGTGTGCTTGTGGATGTGTTTGGCGAGGGTGTCCTGATCACCGGAGAGAGCGGCATTGGAAAGAGCGAAGCTGCCCTGGAACTGATCAAGCGCGGTCATCGTCTTGTAAGTGACGACGTGGTGGAGCTTCGTAAGGTGAGCGATGTGACTCTTGTAGGCTCCGCGCCGGATATTACAAGGCATTTTATAGAGCTTAGAGGCATTGGGATCATTGATGTAAAGACCTTGTTTGGTGTGGAAAGCGTTAAGGATACCCAGTCTGTGGATCTGGTCATCAAGCTGGAGGAATGGGACAGAGATAAGGAATATGACCGGCTGGGACTTCATGAAGAATATACAGAGTACTTGGGGAATAAGATTGTCTGCCATTCCCTGCCGATTCGTCCGGGAAGAAATCTGGCGATCATTGTAGAGACGGCTGCCGTAAACCACAGACAAAAGAAGATGGGCTATAACGCGGCAGAGGAATTGTACAAACGTGTGCAGGCAAACATTACAAGAAAGCGTGAAGTTTGATCTGGGAGAAGAGACAGGTCATTTTCAGGGAAAGGAAGGAAAATATGAGTGCATATTGTTTTGGAATCGATATAGGAGGAACTTCTGTAAAATGCGGCCTTTTTCTTACAGACGGGACGCTTGTGGAAAAATGGGAGATTCCTACCCGTACGGAAAATAAAGGGGAAGGGATTCTTCCTGATATTGCGGATACTATTAAGAAAAAGCTGGAAGAAAGAAAGATAGCAAAGGATGAGGTAGAAGGCGTAGGATTCGGAGTTCCCGGACCGGTAAACAGTAAAGGTGTCGTTCTCGGTGCGGTAAATCTTTTCTGGGGAAATAAAGAAGCTGCAAAAGAATTAAGCGAGCTTACGGGACTTCCGGCTAAGGTTGGAAATGATGCAAATGTAGCTGCCTTGGGAGAAGCCTGGAAAGGAGCGGCAGAGGGAGCGAAAAATATTATCCTTGCAACTTTGGGAACCGGTGTAGGCGGGGGTATCATCGTAGATGGAAAGATCCTTTACGGTGCCCATGGAGCCGGCGGAGAGATCGGACATGCAAATATAAACCACCAGGAAACAGAGTCCTGTAATTGCGGAAATAAAGGCTGTCTGGAACAGGTTGCCTCCGCAACGGGAATCGTCCGTGTGGCGAAAAAGTATCTGGCGGCAAGCAGTGAGGAGAGCAGTCTTAGAAAAATAAAAAATATTTCTGCAAAAAGTGTTTTAGATGCCTATAAAGCAGGAGATAAGCTGGCAGAGAAAATCATGGAAAAGGTAGGAGAGGACCTGGGCGGCGCTCTGGCTATTTTTTCATGTGTAGTGGATCCGGAAGCTATCGTAATCGGCGGGGGCGTTTCCAGAGCCGGCCAGCCTTTGCTGGATTGTATCCAGAAATATTACAAAAAATATGCTTTTAATGTTTGCAAGGATACGCCTATTGTAGCGGCAAAGCTTGGAAATGATGCCGGTATTTACGGCGCTGCGCGTCTGGTAATTAAAGAGATGTAGGTTATTGCTGCGGCATAAAAAATCTGTGGCATGGTTAAAGAACCATGCCACAGATTTTTTTGCATTTTTTTACCGAAGCAGGGAACTTTCCCTGCTTCGGTTATGAGTAAGCCACAAAACGGATCGTAAATATCCCTTTGACTTTTAATAGTAGATATACATACCGGATTCCTCATCGTAATATCCGTCTTCACCGCCGCCGCTTGGATCTTCCGGAGGTTCGGTGATGACCGGATCTTCTGTTCCGGGATCTTCCGGAGCTTCTGTAATGACCGGATCCTCAGGATAAACGGTAATTGCAGGAGTCGGAGTCAATTCCATGTTCTCTGTGTAATCCTCTTCTTCGTAGGTTTCTTCCACTTCATAGAAATGCTGGTCGCAGTATTCAGTAGGAAGTGTGCCTACATCGAAGTATTCGGTCACTACAGGGCAGCCAGCTCTTGGAAGCAATCCTGTTTCACTGCAGACGCTGGTGCGCTCGATGCTGGAAGGCATTTCAAATTCTTTATATTCCAGATCCGCATGGATTCGGCTCATAACATTTCTCCACAAAGTTCTGTGGAAGCTTCGTGCATAATCGGGAAGCTTTTCGTTGTTGTCATAACCGGACCATACAGCGCAGGTATAATAAGGTGTATACCCTACAAACCATAAGTCGTTATATTCCTCGGTGGTACCTGTTTTACCTGCAACTGCCATATTGTCAAGCTGGCAGTCTGTACCGGTACCGTATTTAACAACGTCTTCCATTGCATTTGTAAGAAGCCAGGCAGTGCTTTCCTTGATGACAGAACGTTCTACGGTGTCATTCTCAATAAGGATTTCACCATTATGGTCATAAATTCTTGTATAATAAATTGGTTTGATATAATTTCCGCCGTTTGCAATAGCTGCGTAGGAGGCGCAGAGCTCTACGTTTGTAACGCCGTTTGTGATACCGCCTAAAGCAGTAGCCAGGTTTGCGTCAGTCCATACATTGCCGTTTGCATCTATGTCCTCTTCGGTGCCGTGGGCCAGGGTGGTAAATCCGAAATTATCCAGGTACTCTAATCCCAGTTCCGGAGTGACATCTTCCAGACATTTTACAGCCACTACGTTGATAGAATTTTGAATTGCCTGACGTATGGTAGTGGTTCCGCCGTAGGTACGGGTGGAATTGTTTACCGGTGAACCGTCTGGATAATTATACGGTTCGTCTTCGTAGGTAGTGGCCAGAGTCATTCCCTTTTCGTTTAATGCAGGTGCATAAGTGGAAACGATCTTAAAGGTAGAACCAGGCTGACGGGTAGAATCCGTAGCGCGGTTTAAGGTCAGGCTGGCGGTTTTTTCTCCTCGTCCGCCGATAAGCGCTTTTACATATCCGGTATGCTGGTCGATTACGCTCATGGAGGACTGAGGCTGGGGTGCAAAACTTACACGCTCGGCAACTACCTTGCTTCCGTTTGCAAGAATCGCCTGTTTATACCGGTCCACATAAGTCTGGCCTTCTTCCGGGGAATCGAAGAGAAGGTCGAATTCGGGATCTTCGTTCTGGAAATAAAGAGTCATCATTTCTTTGCTGTAATTTACTTCGTTTCCGTCCGGATCTGTTACGGTCAGCGCATAATCCAGTGCGTACTGAACGTACTCTGGATAATTTGCCGGATTTGCGTATTCTTCATCTAATATAGCCTGAATATCCGGGTCCAGAGTGGTCTCGATCTTAAGACCGCCGCTGTAAAGAGTGTTTTGCGCCTGTGTTCTGGTGTAGCCTTTATACTTCATCAGGTCGTTAATGATCTGATCGATAAGTTCATCCTCAAAATAAGTATACACAGTGTTTTGTGTACTGGATGTGACTTCCTGAGCTGCCTGGATGCGGGAGTAAACATCGTCGTTTAAAGCCTCGTCGTATTCGGCCTGTGTGATATAACCCTGATCCAGCATGTGCTGAAGGACTTCTTTCCTTCTCTGGGCATTTTCCTTTGGATTTTCAATAGGATTATACTTGGTGGGGTTCTGGGTGATCCCCGCAAGAGTCGCACACTCGGAAAGATTCAGATCCCAGACGTCTTTATTAAAATACTGGCGGGAAGCAGCCTGTACGCCGTATGTACCGGCGCCAAGATTAATGGTATTCAGGTAGTTTTCCAGGATCACCTGTTTATCATTGATCTTCTTTTCTACCTGGATAGCAAGGTACTGTTCCTGGAATTTTCGTGTAAACCGCTCCAGCCAGGTGGTTTCATTTGTCCAGTTTGTAAAAACATTGTTTTTCAAAAGCTGCTGGGTGATGGTACTGGCACCCTCATTAAATTCTCCGTCAGCAATACCATTGACAAAGGCACGGAGAATACCTCTTACATCGATTCCGTTATGCTCATAAAAACGTTCGTCCTCGATGGCAACCACTGCATGCTGCAGATCCTCCGGAATCTGATCGATGGATACGGGAAGACGGTTAGAGTCGGGAGCATTAAGCTGGCGGATCTGATTTCCCTCATCATCATATAAAAAGGTCGCATATCCCAGAGGCATGATATCAATGTCATCCACATCAGGTGCATTGTCGATAACGCCTTTAAAGGCGCCGACCCCCAGGCATACACCTATGACGCAGACCGCGATCAGCGACAGGAACAAAACCCGGATAAACGAAACATGAGCTCTTTTTCCCATCATAGATGAACGGGAGACAAGAGAGTTCCGTTTTTTCGAGGTGGATTTTTTACCGTAATTCATGATATTCCTCCTTTATAATCCGTTTCATTATAGCAAATAAAAATAAGTAAATAAACCCCAAAATAAAAACTTCACATTTTCATACCGATCCATGTGTCCCAAGGATTATAACTGTCTGCTGCCTTATGGCGCCCGAAAGTAAATTTGCCGTTCGGATAATTATTACTTAGGATTGACAGAAAGTAAGTAGAAAATGTAAAATAAGAACAATCATTCTCATTATAACCGGAAATACAGTAAAATCTGTAATCCAAAGTTTCAGAAACCGGAGTAAGGAGGCTGACTGCATGTTGGAGCGGTATAAAACGATTTTTAAAGGCGGCGAAGGAGAGATCATTGAAAAAAAATCGAGGTTTATTGCCACTGTACGCCTTGTAGAGAGCGAAGAGGATGCACTTGCTTTTATTGAAGAAATGAAAAAAAAATACTGGGATGCCACCCACAACTGTTACGTTTATTCTGTAGGAATGAACCGGGAATTTACCAGGTGCAGCGACGATGGTGAACCTTCCGGAACAGCGGGCAGGCCGATGCTGGATGTGGTCCTGGGAGAAGATATATATAATGTTGCCTGTGTGGTTACCAGATATTTCGGGGGAACTCTCCTTGGAACCGGAGGTCTGGTGCGCGCTTATTCTAAGGCAGTCCAGGAAGGACTGACAAACAGTACCGTGATCGAAAAGATACATGGGATTTCCCTGGAAGTTAAGACGGATTATTCTGGAATAGGAAAAATTCAGTATATAGCCGGAGAAAGAAAACTTCCGATTCTGGATTCCCAGTATACCGACCGGGTAGTGCTGACCCTTTTAGTTCCTTCCAAAGACCAGCAGGAAGTGGAAAAAGCGATCACAGAAGGTACGAATGGGCGTGCCCGGCTTTCAAAACTGAGCGATCTGTACTACGCCCAGGCGGAAGGAGAACTTCTTGTATTTGAACATTAATGAAAGTTTATATAAACAGCAGGAGGAAAAGATAAGATGAAAAGATCAGAAATCAACAAAGCGTTAAAAGAAATGGAAGCGATGATCAGCAAGCACTGTTTTGCTCTTCCGCCTTTTTGTAATTTCACGCCGGAGGAGTGGAAGAAAAAAGGACATGAGTACGATGAGATCCGTGACAACATGCTTGGATGGGATATTACGGATTATGGACTGGGAAGATTTGATGAAGTGGGCTTTTCCCTTATTACAATCCGAAACGGAAATACAAAAATGGACAAATATACGAAAACTTATGCGGAGAAGCTTTTATACATTAAAGAAGGACAGACTTCTCCTATGCATTTCCACTGGACAAAAATGGAAGACATTATAAACAGAGGCGGCGGAAATGTACTGATCCGGGTATACAATTCCACAGAAGACGGAAAGTTTGCGGATACGCCGGTTACCGTACACTGTGACGGCAGAGAAAAGGTTGTGCCTGCGGGAACACAGGTAAAGCTTACCCCAGGGGAATCTATCAGTATCTATCCGTACATGTATCATGATTTTGAGCTGGAGCCAGGTACGGGTCCGGTGCTTTTAGGAGAGGTTTCCATGTGTAATGACGATAACACGGACAATCGTTTTTACGAACCTATAGGAAGATTCCCGGAAATCGAGGAAGATGAGCCGCCATACCGCCTTCTCTGCAACGAATATCCAGACGCGGAATGAGGCCATAACTTGGAAACGAATCGGCTATTATAAGGGGAGAAAATACAAAAGTGAAAAAAACGCAAGTTCGGTCAGAGGACCGGATGCAGAAGATAGGAGCCCATCTTCAGGGGTTGGATGGGCTCCGGGGAATCGCAATATTATCTGTATTCCTTTATCATATGTATCCGGATACTTTTCGGGGTGGGTATCTGGGCGTGATTTTGTTTTTTATACTGTCCGGTTATTTAACTGCTATAAGCAGTGAAAGGGAGTGGAGAAGCAGAAAGTTTCATATATGGAGTTATTATAAAAAGAGGATAAAGCGAATTTACCCGCAGCTTGCGGCGGCTGTGCTTGCAGCAGCGGGCGCTATGGCTATTGTCGCTCCTAAGCTGCTGGAGGGAATACATGGAGAGATCGCAAGCATCTTTCTGGGATATAATAATATTTGGCAGATCCTGCAGAATACTTCATATTTTAACAGGATCAACAATGCCTCGCCATTTTTACACATCTGGTCACTGGCTATTGAAATACAGTTTTATTTAATCTGGCCCTTCCTTTTTCTTTTTTATCATTATATAAGAAAGAGAAAAAGGAAGGATTTCTGCGCTCTGGTCATACTTATACCTCTTCTGGTTTCTGTGGTGCTGCTTGAGTTTTTTTTTTAATCCGGCAGAGGACGTGTCCAGGGTATATTATGGAACAGACACCAGGATTTTTTCTGTACTGCTGGGCGTCTTTGCAGGCTTAAAGTACAGAGATGCAAGAAGGAGGCCCCTTACCGCAGAAAAGAGAAAAAAGAGCCTGATACAGTTCGGGGTGCTCTCAGGCGTGGGCTGCCTGATGCTTGTATTTATGGATGGACAATGGGCTGGCGTTTACCGGTTCGGAATGATCCTTTTCAGTTTTATGGCATGCAGTGTTGCCGGTCTTGCGGCAGACCACCGGCTGCCTGTGGGAAAATGGCTGGATTTTTTTCCTTTGCAGTGGCTGGGCAAAAGGAGTTATGAGGTTTACCTTCTGCATTATCCCATTCTTTTTCTGTTCCGCTATACTGGATGGAAAGGCGTTCCTTTTTTTGCAGTTGTGGTCATTGTAACTCTGGTACTTTCTGTATGGGTGTACGAACTTATCCATAACGGGAAAAAAATCTGGGAAAAGGCAGAGTTCCTGTGGATGAAAGTCATATATGGAGCAGCAGTTCTTTTAAGTGTAGGCTTTTGCGTCTGGGGACTTTATCATATCGTGACCGCTAAGAGCGCGGATACAGCTTACCAGGAACAGCTGCAGAAAAAGTTTGAGGAGAACCAAAGGGCGCTGGCACAGGCGGAAAAGGAACGTCAGGAACAGCTGGCTAAGGCCCAGGCTGAACAGGAAGAGAAAAGTTTTGTCACTGCTATAGGAGACTCTGTTTTGCTGGGTGCTGCCCATGCTCTCAGGGAAGAAATGCCGGACTGCGTGATCAATGCAAAGGAGTCCAGGCAGGTAACAGAAGGATTAGAGATCATAAGGGAGATGGAGCAGAATAAGAGCCTGGGTGATACGGTAGTGATCGCACTTGGAACAAACGGACCGTTTACCCTTGCGGAAGGGCAGGAGATCATAAACGCTCTTTCGGGAAGAGAAATCTATTGGGTGACGGTGTACGGAGATTACCTCCAATGGCAGGATGAGGTAAATCAGAACATCTATACGTTGCAGGAAAGAAATCCGCAGATGCAGATCATCGACTGGGCGTCAGAGGTTGCCTATCATGGAGAATGGCTTTACGAGGACGGTATACACCCCAATCCCCAGGGAGAAGTTTACTATGCCTCCCTGATCGCAGACAGCGTGAAAGATGATGTGGAAGAAAACACGGAAGAAGCCGTGGAAGGAAATGCGGAAGGAAACACGGAAGAAAGCGTGGAAGGAAATATGGAAGAAAGCGTGGAAGGAAATGCGGAAGAAAACACGGAAGAAAGCGTGGAAGAAAATACGGAAGAAGTAATACAGCAATAAATGACAAAAGCCGCCTCGATCAAAAGAGGCGGCTTTGTAAATCAGCATTTTTCCGGTTCCGGATAGTCCACGCCGAAAGTATCTACGGTCATGGATTTGATTTTTTGTTCGTCGAGAGGTCTGTCGCTGTAATCCGTATCTTCTTCGGCAATGCGGTCTACCACATCCATACCTTCGATCACCTGGCCAAAAGCAGCGTAGCTGCCGTCCAGATGAGGTGCTGCTTTATGCATGATAAAGAACTGGCTTCCTGCGGAATCCGGGTGCATGGCTCTTGCCATGGAGAGAACGCCGGGAGTATGCTTTAATTCATTAATGAAACGGTTTTTGGAAAATTCTCCCTTAATATTATAGCCAGGGCCGCCCATTCCTGTGCCTTCGGGACATCCGCCCTGGATCATAAAGCCGTTGATTACACGATGGAAAATTAATCCGTCGTAAAAGCCTTTTTTAATCAGGCTGATAAAATTGTTTACGGTATTCGGCGCGATTTCCGGATACAATTCTGCTTTCATTACGTCACCGCTTTCCATGGTGATGGTAACGATTGGATTTGCCATAGTATTCCTCTCCTTTTTAAAAAGTATTGTATTTCGCTGTTCGCTCTATTATAATATGCAAAGAATAATTTCGCAAGAGAAAGCTGGTAATGGAATGTGCAAAGACAAGATAGTGATAGAGACAAGGTCGGCAGATGAGACCTTTGCATTAGGAAAAAAAATCGGAGAAATGGCAGTTCCCGGCGGGATATACACCCTGCGGGGAGATTTAGGCGTGGGAAAAACCGTGCTGACCCAGGGAGTGGCGGCAGGGCTTGGGATTACGGAAGCGATCAGCAGCCCTACCTTTACGATCCTGCAGATTTATGAGGAGGGAAGAATCCCCTTTTATCATTTTGATGTCTACCGGATCGGGGATATAGAGGAAATGGAAGAGATCGGCTATGACGATTACTTTTTCGGAAAAGGGATCTGTCTGATTGAATGGGCGGATCTGATCCAGGAGATTCTGCCTGAGAAACGGATTGGGATTACTATTGAAAAGGATCTGGAGAAGGGATTTGATTACCGGCGGATCACCATAGAGGGAGCTAAGAAAGAACAAATGGATATATTAAATGTTTTGCCGGCAGATAAACGGCAGGAGGAGGGAATGTTATGAAAATCTTAGGCCTGGACAGTTCCGGCATTGTGGCATCTGTAGCCCTTGTTGAGGATGACGTGCTGCTTGCGGAGTATACAGTGAATTATAAAAAGACACATTCCCAGACTCTGCTTCCTATGCTGGATGAGCTGGTAAGGATGACGGAGCTGGACTTAAATACTGTGGATGCCATTGCGGTGGCAGCGGGACCAGGTTCATTTACCGGGCTTCGGATAGGCTCAGCTACGGCAAAGGGTCTGGGGCTTGCTTTAGACAAGCCTTTGATAGCCGTGCCTACTGTGGAAGCTCTTGCGTATAATCTATATGATACCACTGGCTTGATCTGTCCGATCATGGATGCCAGGAGAAGTCAGGTATATACAGGAATTTACCAATATGAGGCACATAAACTTACAATTGTACAGGAGCAGATGGCAGTTCCCATTACAGAACTTTTAGAGCAGTTAGGAGAGCTTAAAAAGCCTGCAACCTTTTTGGGAGACGGAGTTCCGGTCTTTCGTGATGTGATCGCCAGGACTATGAAAACGGCCTATTCTTTTGCACCTGCCCATTTAAATAAGCAGCGTGCAGGAGCAGTCGCTGCCCTTGGGGCAAGGTGCTATGAAGACTACCTTACAGGCGGTCCTTTAGGAAACAGAGTCCAGACTGCCCGGGAGCATACCCCGGAATATCTCCGTATGTCCCAGGCAGAGAGAGAACGTGCGAAGCGGGAGGGACAGATATCATGATTCTTCGGGAAATGCTTGTGGAGGATCTGGATAAAGTGATGGAGATCGAGGAAGACCTGTTTGCAGTTCCCTGGACAAAAGAAGGGTATTTTACCTTTTTGACCAGAAAAGATGCCATGTTCCTTGTGGTGGAAGAAAAGGGAGAGATCCTTGGATACTGCGGCCTTCTCATGGTGCTGGACGAAGGGGATGTGACAAATGTGGCTGTCAAAAGAGACAGGCAGAGGGAAGGAATAGGAAACTTCCTTATGGAAAGTATGCTCCGGCTGGCATATGAGCAGGGAATCCGGACGGTTCATCTGGAGGTGCGGGCAGGTAATTCTGTGGCTGTCCGTCTGTATGAACGGCTGGGCTTTGTAAAAGACGGGATACGAAAAGGATACTACACAGATCCTGTGGAAGATGCTGTCCTTATGACCCGAAGACAGGAAGCTTGAAAATTCAGATAGAAGAGGAGAATTATGTTAGATATTTGTTTGCTAGGAACAGGAGGCATGATGCCGCTGCCGAAGCGGTGGCTGACTGCCCTGATGACCAGGTATAACGGAAGCAGCCTGCTTATTGACTGCGGGGAAGGAACCCAGGTGGCGATTAAAGAAAAGGGATGGAGTTTTAAGCCTATTGATGTGATTTGTTTTACCCATTATCACGGAGATCATATCAGCGGACTTCCGGGACTTCTTTTGACAATGGGAAACGCTGACCGTACAGAGCCTCTGACCCTGGTAGGCCCTAAGGGACTGGAAAGAGTTGTTTCGGCTTTGCGGGTGATCGCGCCGGAGCTTCCTTTTGAGATCCGGTTTTATGAGATTACTAAGGCGGAAGAGGTCATTGATTTAAATGGATACCGGATCACTGCTTTTAAGGTGAATCACAATGTTCTTTGTTATGGGTATACATTGGAAATTTTAAGAAAAGGAAAGTTTTCACCAGAACGGGCAAAGGAGCAGGAGATCCCGCTGAAATTCTGGAATCCTCTGCAAAAAGGACAGACTATAGAGGAAAACGGAAAGATCTATACGCCGGAAATGGTCTTAGGTCCCCAAAGAAAAGGAATTAAACTGACCTATACCACAGACACACGCCCCACGGAATCAATCCTTCGCAATGCGGCAGATTCCGACCTGTTTATCTGCGAGGGTATGTACGGGGAAGAGGACAAGGCAGATAAGGCCAAAGGATATAAGCATATGACGTTTAAAGAAGCGGCTGTCCTGGCGAGAGATGCCCATGTGGGCGAGCTATGGCTGACCCATTACAGCCCCTCCCTGATCCGGCCGGAAGATTTTATGGAAAATGTGCGGAAGATTTTTCCAAATGCTTACCCGGGAAAAGACGGAAAGAGCATGGAGTTAAACTTTCAGGAAGAGTAATGTGTAACGGGGATGTTATTTAGGAGGATATTATGGAAGATACTTTGATTTTAGCAATAGAAAGTTCGTGTGATGAGACGGCGGCTTCTGTTGTAAAAAACGGAAGGACGGTATTGTCAAATGTGATCTCTTCCCAGATCGAGCTTCATAAGCTGTATGGCGGCGTAGTGCCGGAGATCGCTTCCCGCAAGCACATTGAAAAGATCAACCAGGTGATCGAGGAAGCCTTAAAAGAGGCAAAGGTTACATTAGACGACATAGATGCCATTGGTGTCACCTATGGACCGGGGCTGGTGGGCGCGCTTCTTGTGGGTGTGGCAGAGGCAAAGGCGATCGCCTATGCAAAGAAACTGCCTCTTATTGGCGTACACCATATAGAAGGGCATGTTTCAGCAAATTATATTGAAAATCCGGATCTGGAACCGCCGTTTCTCTGCCTGATCGTTTCCGGCGGACATACGCATCTTGTGATCGTAAAGGATTATGGGGAATTTGAGATCCTTGGCCGTACCCGGGATGATGCGGCTGGAGAAGCCTTTGATAAGGTTGCCCGTGCCATTGGGCTGGGATATCCAGGCGGCCCGAAGATCGATAAGCTTTCCAAAGAGGGAAATCCAGATGCGATAAGCTTTCCCAGAGCAAAAGTGGGAGACTGCCCCTATGATTTCAGTTTCAGCGGAGTTAAGTCTGCAGTGTTAAACTATTTAAACAGCGCCCAGATGAAGGGGGAAGAAGTGAACCGTGCGGATCTGGCAGCTTCCTTTCAGAAGGCTGTGGTAGATGTCCTTGTGGAACATACCATGCTGGCGGCTAAGGATTATCATATGGATAAGATTGCTATAGCGGGAGGAGTAGCGTCCAATGGAACCCTGCGTCAGGCAATGAAAGAGGCCTGTGAGAAAAGAGGATATGCCTTTTATCATCCCTCTCCGATTTTTTGCACAGACAATGGGGCAATGATCGGCGTGGCTGCTTACTATGAATATAGAAAAGGAACAAGACATGGATGGGATTTGAATGCAGTACCGAATCTGCGTCTTGGGGAACGTTAAGAGAAGAGGTTTCGTTAAAAGAAAACCAGGAGGAAAAGAGTATGGAAAGATCCGTTGCCATCGTTCTTGCAGCAGGGCAGGGTTCCCGGATGGGAGGCAGTGTAAAAAAACAGTTTTTAAGGATCGGCAGTTATCCGGTGCTGTACTATTCCCTGCAATGTTTTCAAAACAGCGAAGATATACAGGAGATTATCCTGGTGACGGGAGAGGACTCTATCACCTACTGCCAAAAAGAAATTGTAGATTTATATGGATTTACAAAGGTGACAAGGATCATTCCCGGAGGAAAAGAACGGTATGATTCTGTTTATGCAGGACTTCTTGCATGTAAAGAATGTGACTATGTTTTTATCCATGACGGGGCCCGTCCCTTTATTTCGGAGGAAATTATCAAAAGAGGGCTGGACGGAGCGAAAAAAACAGGTGCCTGCGTAGTGGGTATGCCCTCAAAAGATACGGTAAAATTGGCGGATGAAGAAGGGTATGTAAAAGAGACGCCGGCAAGGAATCTTGTCTGGACAGTTCAGACACCCCAGGTTTTCCGTTATTCTCTTATCCGAAAGGCTTATGAGAGTATGCAGAGCAAAGATATGACGGCAGTGACCGATGATGCCTGTGTAGTGGAACAGGAGACAGGTGTGAAAATCTGGCTGGCGGAAGGCTCCTATAAAAATATCAAGATTACGACACCGGAGGATCTGCTCATAGCAAAGGCTTTTTTAGAAGAAGAAGCAGACTGAAAAGGGCGGTTTTCCAAGAAAATCGTGGACATAAGTATGGATATTCAAAAAAACTGGAAAAAACTGAATTTTTTGTATTGACATGCCGAATGATTGATGATAGAATACATTTTGCGCTGGCAGGAAAGCGGTGAAAACCCAGCCAGACAGGGCATGGAGAGATATCGAAGTGGTCATAACGAGGCGGTCTTGAAAACCGTTTGTCCGCAAGGGCGCGTGGGTTCGAATCCCACTCTCTCCGTTTGTTGAGCAAGAAAAATAAATAAAAAAGTGCTTGACAAGTAGAAAGTAATGTTGTAAAATAGTCAACGTTGCTGAGCGCGAAACGCTTAGAAAAAGTAAGTAGGACACTTTGGAGAAGTACCCAAGCTGGCCGAAGGGGCTCCCCTGGAAAGGGAGTAGGTCGTTAATAGCGGCGCGAGGGTTCAAATCCCTCCTTCTCCGTTTTCTTCTTAAAAGAAATAAAAAAGAAGAAAAAAGTTGTTGACAAAGCTGAAAAGATATGGTAATATCAATGAGCTGTCACAACGACAGAGAAAAACAACCTTGATAATTAAACAGTGAAACACATACGATTCTCGAAAATTCTTTTTACACACAGAACACTTAATGAAGCGAAGCTGAATTTAGTGTGAGTGCGGTCCGAAGGAACTTGATGAGGGCAAGCCCATAGGCGATGGCCGAATCTAGTGAATCGGACTTCATTATTAAGAACGGTTTTCGAACCAACAGTAAACGAGAGATAGCTA
>DWYZ01000265.1 GCA_019118425.1 Candidatus Blautia faecavium
AAAAACCACAGAAAATTCCCTGTACTTGGAGGGTAAATCACCCAGGTGATCAGTCTCCAGACTTGTCCTCTTAATATCATCCGCACATCCAGGCTTAAATAGGTCAAAACATTCGGAGCCAGATATACCAGCAAATATCCGATCACATAACAGGCAATAATATATAGGGTCAAATTCCTTATTCCATATTTTCCGAATTTACGTTCCAGCTTGTCAATAAATCGCATAATTTCCTCTTTCTGACGCATTTTACTCACAGAGTACGTTGACTGCGTCGATAATGGTAGATTTGGAAGTTTACTTCCAAACATTTTCCCGCACTGTTTTATAGACTTAGTTTAAAATAATCTCTTTTTAGAGAGGAATACGGCAGCGATGCAGCTGATCACAATAGAAAACAGGATAATGATCAAAAAGCCCCAACTGCTCCCTGCAAAAGGCATTCCGGACGCGTTTACATTCATACCATAAGCGCTGAATACGATCGTAGGGATACTCATCACAATGGTGATGATGGACAAAAACTTCATGACAATATTCAGGTTATTCGATATTACGGAAGCAAAAGCATCCATGGTTCCGCTTAAAATACCGCTGTAGATATTCGCCATCTCAATGGCCTGCTTGTTTTCAATGATTACATCCTCCAGAAGTTCCGTGTCCTCCGGGTATTTTTTTATGGTGTCAATCTTCAGAAGTTTTTCCAGGACCACTTCGTTAGAACGCAGGGAGGTAGTAAAATACACCAGAGATTTTTCCAATTCCAAAAGTTCAATCAGCTCCTGGTTCCTGGTGGACATATGAAGCTTTTCTTCCACCTGCTCGCTCTTTTTATCAATAATACGCAAATAGCGCAGATACATGCTGGCATTCCGGTACAGGATCTGAAGGATAAACCTGGTTTTCATATAAGTAAAGAAATTCCTTACCCGCCCTTCCATAAATCTGGTAAGCACCTGCGTATCTTCCAGGCAGATGGTAAATATCATTTTTTCTGTAACGATCACGCCAAGAGGAATCGTTCCGTACCAGTCTTTATCGTTCCTTTCTTCTATCGTAGGCACGTCAACAAGGATCAGCGTATACGTATCTTCCACTTCAATACGGGAACGCTCTTCTTCATCCAATGGGGCCCGCAGATCATCGACCTCTATCTGGAACCGCTCTGAGATTTCGAAAATTTCTGTCGCTGTAGGATTTGTCAACGCGATCCAGCATCCTTCCTGCGGTTCCTGGATCTGATGGATAGATCCTTCTATTGTTTTAAAAATTCTTACCACGACTTACACTCCCTTCTGTTAATATTCCCCTGAAATCATCATTATAAAAGGCCGCTACTCCCCACCTTATCAATAAAAAATATCACAATCCATTATACTTAGAACCCAGTTTTTTGTCAATTCTAATGGTACGGGTTTACAAAGTTTTTACACTTCGTTATAATACTTTTAGTTAATTTTTGATGTTTTATTAAAGAAAGGATTATATACGATCATGAGCAAATCTGTTTTTGGCAATCTTTTTACAGTAACCACCTGGGGAGAATCCCATGGCAAAGGCATCGGCGCAGTAGTAGACGGATGTCCGGCAGGCCTTCCCTTGTCTGCTGAAGATATACAGAAGTATCTGGACCGCCGCCGCCCTGGACAGAGCCGGTATACCACAGCCCGCAAAGAAGGAGACCAGGTAGAAATCCTCTCCGGCGTTTTCGAGGGTATGACTACGGGAACTCCCATCTCTCTTCTTGTACCTAACCTGGACCAGCGTTCCAGAGATTACGGAAACATTGCCTATTCCTACCGTCCCGGACACGCGGACTATACCTTTGACCAGAAATACGGCTTTCGGGACTACCGGGGAGGCGGACGTTCGTCAGGCAGGGAAACCATAGGCCGGGTGGCTGCCGGGGCTATTGCCTCTAAGATTCTGAAAGAACTTGGCATCGTCTTTTGCACCTATACAAAGTCCATCGGTCCAGTAACCATTGAGACCATGGATGTAGATGAAATCCCAAACAATCCTTTTTACATGCCGGATGCCCAGGCAGCGAAAAAAGCCGGAGAATATCTTGAAAAATGCATGGCAAATCATGACAGTGCCGGCGGGATCATTGAATGCCGGATAAACGGCGTCCCGGCAGGACTGGGTGACCCGGTATTCGGAAAGCTGGACGCTGTCCTCGCCCAGGCAGTCATGTCCATAGGCGCCGTCAAGGCTGTCGAGATCGGAGAAGGCATACGCGCAGCCTCTTTAAACGGTTCTACTGATAATGATGGTTTTATTGTGAAAAACGGTGAAGTGATAAAAACCTCAAACCATGCCGGAGGGATCATGGGCGGCATCAGTGACGGAAGCGAGATCGTCCTGCGGGCTGCGGTGAAGCCCACCTCTTCCATCAGTCAGCCCCAGCAGACCATTACACAGACTAAGGAAAATATTTCTCTTCTTGTTAAAGGACGTCATGACCCGGTCATCGTTCCCCGCGCAGTAGTCGTAGTGGAATCCATGTGTGCCCTCACTCTTGTGGATGCTCTTTTCTCCAATATGAGTGCCCGCATGGAACACATCCGCAGCTTTTATAAAAAATAATTATAAAAATCTTTATAAAAGAAGCGCCCCGAAACAGGAGCGCTTCTTTTATTATCTTTTCCTCTTTCTGACGTACTAGCTGCGTCAATAATGGTAAATTTGGAAGTACACTTCCAAACTTTACTCTTCTATTACCTCTATATTTGAATCACTTGGAACAGGCCAGATATTAATGCAGTTCGGCGTTTCTACTTTTCTGGGTTTTCCCTTCATGATTAAAAGGTTCTTCTCGTAATCAATGGTAAAAGTCGTGATGGTATTGCTTCCATGATTCGCCACTGCAATATGCTTGTTATCCGGGAAAATACAGATATCCTTAGGATATTCCCCACTGATGGGAAGCGTAAACTTCTTAGTCAGAAGGCCGGTATCTTCAGCAATCTCAAACATAGATACCGTATCTTCTCCTGCCGTGGAGCAAAACAAATGCTTCCCGTCTGGAGCAAGTGCCAAACCGGAGGCCGCATTATGGATGGCATCCTTATCTCCTTCCTTAGCCAAAGTGCTGATGGACTGAAGAAGTTCAAACTCCGGCGTGTTTCCCTTTCCATTATAACTGTACACCTTGATCTCATTGCTCAACTCAAACAGAAGATACGCAAATCTTCCATCCGCACTAAACCTGATGATCCTGGGGCCGCTCTCCCTGGGACATCTTAAAATATCCACAAGCTCAAGTTTATTTCTCCTTTTATTGATGCGGTAAACCTTTACCTGGTCAATCCCGTTATCCACAGCGCAGAGATATTTATTATCCGGGGTGGGACGTACACAGTTTACATGAGGACGGAAATTTCTCTCCGCTACGCTTCCCAATCCTTTATGGAACACACCGTCCATGACGCTTCCCAGGCGTCCGTCCCGGTGAGTATGCACTACCGTCACCTTACCGTCATGATAGCCTGCTACATACAAATATTTTCCATCCACGTCTGTGGCGAGAAAACATCCTCTCATACCATCAATATCTACACTGTTGATCCGGGTGAGATCTCCGTTTTCGTCACGCTCAAAGACGGCTACGCCTTCGTCTTCAATGGAATACAGGAACTTTCCGTTTTTAGAAATAGCGGTATAGGATGCGTTGCTCACCTTCACTTGGCTGCGTTCCTTAAGCGTTCCTTCCTCCACATTTACATCATAGACCTGGATTCCTTTGCTGCTCCCATGGGTATAGGTTCCCACATAGGCTACATATTTCTTCTTCCCCATAAGTCGTGCCTCCTAATGTCAACTATCATTCTTATGCTTTTTCATCATCTGCTAGCATTATAACATAAAGCATTCCCCGGGACAAGTTTACAATGCCTATCTGAAATATTTTTATTACATGTGGCCAGCAACATATTTTTTCACTGTGTCAAGGGTCTGGTGGATAACCTCACCTGTATGGGCCTCTGATAAAAACATGGCCTCAAACTGAGACGGCGCCAGATGGATCCCGTTTTTCAGCATATATTTAAAGTACGCCGCGAAAGCATCAGTGTCTGAAGTCTTCGCAGAGCCGTAATCCCTTACCCTTTCACTGGTAAAGAAAAGACTTCCGAGGGAACCGATATAATTGATCGTGAAAGGTGTCTTTTCTTCTTCCAGGATCTTTTTTATCCCTCCGTAAAGCATCTCCCCTTTCTGCGCAAGATCCGCGTAGATCTGGGGATGCTCATAGAGATAGCGAAGCTGGGTGAGCCCTGCCGCCATGGCAATGGGATTCCCGCTTAAGGTCCCTGCCTGGTATACCTTTCCCACAGGAGAGACCATCTCCATAATCTCTTTTCTTCCTCCATAAGCTCCTACCGGCATGCCCGCACCGATGATCTTCCCATAAGTCACCAGATCCGGCCTTATGCCAAAATATTCCGCCGCGCCGCCGAAGGCAAGACGGAAGCCGGTGATCACCTCGTCAAAGATCAGCAGTGTCCCATACTGGTCGCAAAGGGAACGAAGCCCCTCAAGGAAGCCTTTCTCAGGCAGGACTACGCCCATATTGGCAGCTACCGGCTCTACGATCACTGCAGCCACCTCTTTTGGTGCCTGGGAGAAAAGCGTTTTTACGCTTTCCAGGTCATTATACACAGCCGTCATGGTATCCTGGGTGCAGCCTTTGGGAACGCCTGCACTGTCCGGCACTCCGCTTGTCATCACGCCGGAGCCGGCGCTTACCAGCATGGCGTCACTGTGCCCATGGTAACAGCCGGCAAACTTGATGATCTTATTTCTTCCTGTAAAACCTCTGGCAGCACGTACCGCGCTCATCACAGCCTCAGTCCCGGAGTTTACCATACGTATCATTTCCACATGGGGGATCCTCTCACAGATGAACTCCGCCATCTCCACCTCGATCTCTGTGGCGCAGCCGAAGCTGAGCCCATTCTCGCAGGCTTTCTTTACGCTTTCACGGACAGCAGGAAAATTGTGCCCCAGGATCATAGGTCCCCAGGAATCGATATAATCAATATAACGGTTTCCATCTGCATCATAAATATAACAGCCGTCCGCCCTCTGGATGAATCTTGGAGTGTCACCCACAGAGCCGTATGCCCGCACCGGGCTGTTTACCCCTCCCGGGATCCTTTTTACTGCTCTTTCAAACAATTCCTGTGATCTTGTCATCAGCCGATCCTCCCCTCATCGATAAATCTGGCCAGCTCTTTGGCAAAATAAGTCTCGTAAAGCTGGGTTCCCGCACGGTAAGCTCCTACCGCCATCTCACAGATGATCTTCTCCTCTTCGATCCATCCCATCTTCGCGGCCGCTTTTACCATGGCATATTCCCCGCTTACGCTGTATGCGGCAATGGGGACATTGGTAGCCTTGGACACTTCAGAGACAATATCCAGATAGGACATGGCAGGCTTGATCATGATAATGTCCGCCCCTTCCTGGATATCGGTAAGGGCCTCTTTCATTCCCTCCCGGCGGTTATGATAATCCATCTGATAGCTTTTTCTGTCTCCAAAGGACGGGGCTGAGCCTGCGGCGTCCCGGAAGGGACCATAAAAGGCAGAGGCATATTTCACCGCGTAGGACATGATCGGCGTTTCCTTATGGCCGTTTTTATCCAGGCACTCCCGGATGGCCGCCACACGGCCATCCATCATATCCGAGGGAGCAACCATATCCGCCCCTGCCTCTACCTGGGACAAAGCGGTTTTGGCCAAAAGCGCAAGCGTCTTGTCATTGTCCACCTCGTGTCCGCAGAGCACGCCGCAGTGTCCGTGGGAGGTATATTCGCACATACATACGTCTGTTATATAATAAAGGTCAGGGAACCGCTTCTTGGCCTCCCGAAGGGCTCTCTGGATGATGCCGTCCTTTGCGTACGCGCCGCTTCCCACTTCATCCTTTTCCCCGGGGATCCCGAACAGCATGATACTGCTCACGCCTGCGCGCGCCACTTCCTCCAGACCATAGGGAAGCATGTCGATACTGTAACGGTACTGTCCTTCCATGGAAGGGATCTCTTCTTTTATTCCCTGTCCCTCTCTTACAAATATGGGATAGATCAAGGATGACTTGTCCATCCTTGTCTCCCTCACCATCTTACGCAGCGTCTCGCTGGATCTTAACCTTCTCGGTCTTTGTATCAGTTCCATTCTCTTTCACTCCTTAATAAACACCAGCTTTATTCCATGTGTTTCATTTTTTCTACAAGTTCGATCAGGCTTTCTATGGTAGCCTTTTCCGCCATCCAGGTCTGCATCCCATAGGCGTCCGCCGCTGCTTTCGTCTGCTTTCCGATGCAGGCGGCACGCACCTTGGTATAGTCCAGACCCTTTGTGCCCTCCGCAAAGCCCTTTACAGTGGAAGCGCTTGTAAAAACGGCACAGCCGATGTTCCCTGATTCAAACTCCGCTTTCTCATCGATCAGACTGCTTTTTTCATACACCGTCTGATAGGTGGGTACATCCTCCACCACCGCTCCGGCTTTTCTAAGAAGAGCGGCAAGATTTTCGTTTCCTTTTTCTGCCCTAGGGATCAGGACCTTTTCTCCCGGATTTACTTCTTTTCCAAGGGCCTCCCCCAGAGAATCCCCGTCATAGACCTCTGGCATCAGATCAGTATAGATCCCGTGCTCCTTCAGTTTTTTCCTTGTTCCCTCTCCAATGGAAGCGATCTTTATCCCTCCCAAGGAACGGATATCCTTTTCTCTTTTTTCCATTTCCTGGAAAAAAATTTCCACTCCTGTAGGACTGGTAAAGACCAGCCAGCTGTAAGTTTTTATCTGTTCAAAAGCCTGGTACAGCCTGCTTTGATCCTCCAGGGGCACTGTACGTATGGCGGGAAGCTCCAGCACTTCCGCTCCTTTTTCCCTTAATAGGGCCGCTGTGCGGGAGATCAGGTTTTTCGGCCGTGTGAGAAGCACCTTGTATCCAAAAAGGGGAAGCTTTTCATACCAGGCAAACTCATCCGCCAGTGTGCAGACCTTTCCCACCAGGATGATGGCCGGCGTCTGTATTCCCTGGCGGTCTGCCTCTTCTTTTAAAGTAGATACCGTGGCTACCACTCTTTTTTGTCCTGAGAGCGTTCCCTGGGAAAGGACCGCGGCGGGCATATCCGGGTCCATGCCGCCTTTTAAAAGACCTTCCATAATATCTCCAAGAGCAGAAACACCCATAAGAAACACCAGGGTTCCCTTGGTCCGAACCAGGGCTTCAAAATCAATATCATATTCCTGTCCTGCTTTCTTATGCCCTGTAATGATATGCAGAGAAGAACAAAAATCTCTGTGTGTAACCGGAATCCCGTTATATGCCGGAACCGCGATCGGAGAAGTCACTCCCGGAACCACTTCATAGGGAATCCCTCTCTGGGAGAGAAGCTCCAGTTCCTCCCCGCCCCTTCCGAATAAAAAGGGATCTCCTCCTTTCAACCGCACTACACGGTACCCTTTTTCCGCCTCCTCAAGAAGGATCTGATTGATTTCTTCCTGAGGCATCGTGTGATGGCTGGCCCGTTTTCCTACAAAAATCCGTTTAGCCGAGGCTGGGATCTTAGACAAAACTCCCTGTCCCACCAGGCTGTCATAGACAACCACCTCCGCTTTTTGGAGGACTTCCTGTCCTTTTATCGTAAAAAGGCCGATATCGCCTGGTCCGGCGCCTATCAGCCATACCTTTCCCATTCCCATTAGCATTCTCCTTTTCTGTATGCTTCTCTTAACTGCCTTGCCAGAGTGATCCCCAGTTCCCGGGCCTTTTCCACAGGGCCCTGGATGGAACCCTTTTTATATCCTCCAGTCTCCTGGTCATAATATAAGCCTGAAAGAAAAATCTCTTTCTCCGCGGCTCGGGCAAAAGCGGCCACAGGAGAAGAACAGCCTCCGTTTAACTCTTTCACAAAAGCTCTCTCCGCCGTTCCTTCCGCAAAGGCCAACGGGTCATTGTACCCTTCCAAAAATGTGTAGTCTTCTCCTATTCTTCCTTGCACGGCTAAAATTCCTTGTCCGGCTGCAGGAATCATTTCTTCCGTTGAAAAATATCTGCAGATACGGTCTTCCAAACCCATGCGCTTCAGTCCTGCCGCCGCAAGCACCAGGCCGGAATAGCCCTCCTCTTCCAGCTTTCTTAACCGGGTCTGAAGATTTCCCCGGATGCTCTTTACCTGCATATGCGGATAGATTTCCTTCAGCTGCAAAGTCCTTCTTAAGCTGGAGCAGCCTAAAGGCTTTTCCGGGTCCAGTTCCTTCGCCCCTTTGGGAAGCACCAGCACATCCCTTGGATCTTCTCTCCTGGAAAAGGCCAAAAGAGGCAGTTCCTCTGGCACCTCCATAGGCATATCCTTTAAACTATGTACAGATAAGCTGGTCCTTCCCTCCAGGAGAGCTTTATCCAGCTCCTTTACAAAAAGTCCCTTTCCGCCTATTTTATCTAATGTCCGGTCCAGGATCTTATCGCCGGTGGTCTTCATCTTTAAAATTTCCACCTGGATATCCGGGTTCTTTTTTTCTATGTAAGCCTGCACCGCTTCACTCTGCACGACCGCCAGGGCACTCTCTCGGCTGCCAATGATGATCTTAGTCTCCATCCTTATTCTCTCCTGTCATCTCTTCTAAAGTCTGCTCAATGGCAAGACGCAGTTTTCTAGCCTTTTTATGATCCTGCCCGCTTGCGGTGATGCCGATCACGATCTCATCCTCCACGTATACCCCAGGGAAATAAAAATCACATTTTTCCTTATTGTCTGCTACATTTACATAAATTCCTTCTTCTTTACAGACACGGTAGATCTCGTCGTTCACCTTCCAGTCATTCGTAGCCGCCAGGACCATATAGGCAAAGGAAAAATCACTTCTTTTTATGGGCCGCATCAAAGTCTCGATCTTTCCTGCTTTTCCAAGTTCGATAAGCTCCTGGGTCATCTTAGGAGCCACCACTTTTATATTTCTGGTAAACTTAAGGAGGGTTTTTACCCTGCGGGTAGCGATATTTCCGCCCCCTGCCACCACGATATTCTTATCTGACAAATCCACAAACATGGGAAAAAAACATTTATTCTTCATAAATCTTCTCCAATCCTGCCACGCACTCCAGAAAAGCATCCTGGTTCAGGCTGTCGCGAAGCCCAAAGATCAGTTTATTTACCACCTTTCCGGCAGCCGCGTCTACAGCCTTTAACAAATTTCCCCTGTCCTTTTCCTCCATAGGTGTGTTTTTTAGTATTTTTTCTATCCTAAGGTTCAGGTCATGAACTGCTTCTTCCTTGATCTCCATGATCCTTGGGATCACATCCCTTCCGTCCAGCCATTGATAAAATTCATCCATTTGAGCCCGGACGATCTGTCCTGCCGCTTCCAGATTTTCCTCCAGCTCCGCAGGAACTTCCTCCATGCGGAAGCTGTCCATATCATAGAGGGTGATCCCTTCCATCCTGCCGATCCCCGGCTCGATGTCCCTTGGCACTGCAAGATCAATAAGGATCAAGGTTTTTTCCAGCTCGATCTGTTCGAATAATTCTTCCCGCAGGGTAAAATTCGGGCTGGCTGTGGCGCTTACCACAAGATCACATTTCGGGAGATAGGCAACCCTTTCTGTGTAATTGATCCGTTTACACCCTACAGGGATCTGTACAATACCGCTTCTGTATTCACGGACGGTCACCGTCACATCTCCTCCTGCCTCCCTTAAAGTCTGCGCAGCTACCTTTCCCATTTCTCCATTGCCGATCACCATACAGGTCTTTCCCTTTATAGAATAACCCTGGCTTTCCAGATACTGGACTGCCTGATGGATCACAGAAGGATTCCCATGAGAAAAGGGAACCTCTGTCTTGATTTTTTTTCCTGCGGTGACAGCCATACGGAAGAGGACTTCCAGCACACTGTCTGTGGTAAAATGCTCTCTGGCAAGATTTAAGGCGTCCTTTACCTGTGTAAGGATCTGATCCTCCCCTAAAATCTGGGACTTTAATCCGCTTGCCAGATAAAAAAGATGTTCCACTGCCTCCTTGTCTTTTCTCTTCACAAAATATTCTTCATAGGAGGCTTCATGGATCCCCTTAACCTGACAAAGGCAGTCATAAAGCGAAGGATCGCAGGCATCGTCCACGCTCGCCCATATTTCCAGCCGGTTGCAGGTGGACAGGATAATACATCCATAAACCCCCTCCTGTTCCTTCAGCCTTTCCATTGCCTCTCCGGCGTTTTTTTTCGTAAATGCAAACAGCGCGCGAATATCCACCGGCGCTCTGTTATGATCTACCCCAATCATGGAAATACTCATAATCCTACCATTCTCCTTTGTACTCATTCATCCTATCTATCATAATCATTCCGTCTTTCCATGTCAATTCCCTGGCACAGCAACCGGCAGCCTTACTCCTTTCCTTCTTTCGGTTCCTTGGCAATGATCAGAGAATAATAGCCAGCGCTGTCAGGAATTTCTTTTATATCCTTATAGATATGTTCATTTTCCATGCCGCAGTTTTCTACCATGCACACTTCTCTTTTGCTTTCTGTTAAGATTTCCTTCACCTGCTCCATCTTCTTTCCGGACTTCATAAGCACATAGCTTCCCGCCTGATCCAGTTTTCCTTCCAGACGATGGACTGCCGGTATCACATGAAGGGGCTGGTTCCATTCCACAAGGGGTATATTCATCCTAGCTGCCGCCGCGCAAAATGAAGTGATCCCGCTTACCAATCCCGTCTCATAGCCATGAGATTCTACGATCCTCTGTAAATAAGAAAAAGTAGAATAGATCGTGGGATCCCCCAGAGTTAAGAAAATCACATTTTCTCCCTGGTCCAGATAGGATTCTATTAGTTCCGCCCCCTTTTCATGGTTTTCCTTCATAACCGCCCGGTCATGTGTCATAGGCATAGAAATAGGAACCAGCTCCTTATCCTTAAGCTCCGGCACTGTCTGCACGGCGATCTGATAAGCAACTGTTTCCTCTGCCTTTGTTCCTGGTACCGCAATGATCTTGTTTTCTCTTATCATACAAATGGCTTTTACTGTCATAAGCTCCGGATCTCCCGGACCTACTCCCACTCCATAAAGAATTCCTTTCATGTTTCTTTCTCCTATGCGTCTTTATTTTTTATCCAAGCTCTCATTGAATTTATTATATGCTGGATTTTTTACCATTTTTCCCGCACAAAGCGGCTGCTGTCTATTATAACTGCTGGTCACACGGTGACGTATAATTTATTATACTATTCTCTTTTGCGTATTTCAACGAACACCGTCTGGTTTTTCTTCTTTTACCAAAGCCTGCAGCGATTCTTTAAGATCCCGGGTAACAGCCAGCACGTCTGCATTTTCAAGGAAAGGCAGAGGCGATCCATCCCAGGTAGAGGCAAGCCCGCCTGCTTCCGAAAGAATCAGGCTTCCCGCCGCATAGTCCCAGGGTTTCAGATACTGTTCCAAAAAACCATGATGCCGTCCGCAGGCTACATAACAAAGATCCAGCTCCGCGGAACCGGTACGGCGAAAATCTGCACAGTGCATAAAAATCTTATAAAAAAGGGGAAACAAATCTTTTGCCCGTTCTTTTTCATAAGGAGAAGAGCCAAAAGAAATCACCGCGTCTTTGAGGTCCTTCAGGGGCGATACTTGGATCTTTTTTCCATTTAAAAAGGCCCCTTCTCCCCTTGCTCCGTAAAAAAGCTCTTCGTGAAAAGGATTGTACACCGCGCCAAAGGTGATCTCCCCCTTTTCATAAAGGGCTAAAGCCACTGCACTCATTTGATATCCATAGATCAGATTTGTAGTGCCGTCGATAGGGTCCAGGATCCAATACGTTCCTTCCCTCTTCAGATTTTTATTTTCCTTTTCTTCCGCAATAAGGGGAATTTCCGGAAAACGTTTTTTCAATTCTGCTTTCATATATTCCTGCACGGCAAAATCCACATTGGTCACATAATCCGCCGCACCTTTCACAGTAACATGTTCGTCCTTTAGTTCCGCGAAAATTAATGGCTTGGTGCTCTGTACCAAGCTTAAAATTTCTTGTTGTTCTTTTTTATTTAACATCTCTCTTTCCTCTCTTTTAAACCAGTTCCCATAAATGAGGTTCAAAGGCTATTCCCTCGTTTCTGTCTGTACCTTCTCTTACTGTATCCCGGATAGCCCCAGAAAGAAAAGAAACCGCCTTTTTTACGCTGGCCTCCATAGACATTCCTTTCACCAGGCCTCCGCACAGCACAGAGGCGAACATATCTCCTGTTCCCGAATAGCTTCCTCCATATTTCTGCGAAAAGATCCAAAAAGGCTTTTCCTGTTCCCATACAAGATTTCCGATCCTGGAAGGTTCTCCCTCTTTTTTTAGATCAATTCCGGTGATCACTGCTGCCCGAAGAGAAAAACGCTGGCAAAGAGCCTTTCCCAGGCTTTCGATCTGTGAAAGGTATTCCCTCTCTTCTGCTTTAGAGAGATGATCCCAGGTTTCCTCAAGAGAATCTTTTCCTTTCAGAAGGAGGATCGCCTCCGTAAGATTCGGGGTGATCACATGGGCTTTTTCCGCAAGGACACGCATTTTTTCACATAGCGCATCCGTATAAAAGCCAAAGGCAGAGCCTTTATCTCCCATGACCGGATCAATGAGGATCCAGGTGTGATCCCGTGCAAATTCTTCCAGAAATTTCAGTATGATATCCGCCTGACGTTCCCCGGCTAAAAATCCAGTGTAAATGCCGTCAGGAATAAAGTTTCTTTTTTTCCATTCCTCCATGATCCGCTCCATCCGGTCTGTGTAATCGTCCAGATAAAAGGATGGAAATCCGGTCTGATTGCTTAAAACCGCAGTGGGAAGAGGACAGGGCTGCAGGCCCATGACAGAGATCACAGGAATCGCCGCAGTAAGAGAACATTTCCCCAGGGAAGAAAGATCCTGGATGATCGCTATTTTTTTCATAATCCACTCCATTTTAACGCCTTTTCGGCGATGTATTTATTGCATCCTAAAAAAGGGCAGGCGAAGCATTGTTTTGTGCCGCCCTATCCGATTTCTTCATGCAATCCTCACTCTCCCCTCACATAAGAGCCAAACAGTATGGCACATTCTGCATGATACTTAACCAATAAAAGCCTTATCGCTTTTTCAACTTCTGCTCTTTCCATTTTCAAGGCAGTATACCTCTGTGATTTTTCTATGGTTTATATACAGCATAAACGTATCTGGAACAATTGGAAAGGGAGCAGCCACCCACAAAGTGGTTATCTTCAAAGACGGACAATAAGCCTACCTAATCTGTTCAGATTACAAGGTAGGCTTATTTATTTTCGCTTGTTTCTCCTATCAATTCAATATAGGCAAGCAGTGCAATTAAAAACGAATCACCTAAAAACAACAGGCTTAAAATTTCGTATGTATCCATTCACACCACCTCCCCTCTTTTCAAGTGTAGGGAGGCTTACCACCTTGCATCATGATTGTACCCGTGTAGAAAGTATAGCACATGAGAAGTGGTAATGATAGCATTTTTTATTTGGAGGTCTATTTTTAAAAGGATTTTTAAATGGGTATGATAATATGCGACAGCTTCTTTTTTATGACAAAGTAGGACAATTACTTATTTACACAAAATCCGGCATTTTGCGAGCGCAAATACCCGCAAATCCCGGATTTTTATATCTTTTATTACTATTCTCACAAGTATTTTCTAAAATTCTCAAATATAATATTCCCCATACAGCATCCAGTTCTTCAATAAAAAATACGAGGCTACGGTTTATTCTTTGGCACCTCTAAATAAAAAATTCTCTTGCATTTCTCTTTAGAACATGATATTCTAAATCCACTATATCTCAAAGGCAATCTTGCCGATTCTTATTTTTATATCCGTGCCGATGTGCGGATGATTTCTTTCACGCCTTGGTTCCAGGGCAGAGTTTCCCGCTGTAAATGCAAAAATCTTATTGACAGGAGGTCTATGTCTATGAAAAATGCATCTTTGAAACAATATTTCCCCCTTATCCCCACCAGACAAGAACTATTGGAGGAAATCCAGGCGAACCAGAAGCAAAACGCCATATTCCAAGGCTGGGCACCGAAAGCGCAGGAGGAATTCCTGAATTTCTGTACCGGAGTGAAAGGGGTAAAAACCCTCTATGACGGTATCTTTAAAGAAGTTATGAACCCTGAGACCACGCCGGAATATT
>DWYZ01000266.1 GCA_019118425.1 Candidatus Blautia faecavium
ATGTGCAGCCAGCACAAAATAGAAATCTCGTCCTTCGAGAAGGAACATCCCTTTTTGCTTCATGCGAAACTGGGGGCATATATCGCAAATAAAAAATATGGCATTGAAAATCAGGAGATTCTTAACGCCATCACCTACCATACAACAGGGAAACCGGAAATGGGGACATTAGAAAAGATTGTCTATATAGCCGATTACATAGAGCCCATGCGAAGCAAAGCGGAAAACCTCTCTGCAATCCGTAAACTTGCCTTCCAGGATCTTGATGAATGTATGTATGAAATTTTAAAAGATACGCTTATTTATCTTGAAGAAAATCCAAAAGATATTGACAATACCACAAGGGATGCGTTTATATATTATAAAGATATACATATGAAGAAAAATTCTAATCCAAGAAAAATTTAATGAAGGAGAGAATCTGAATGGAAGCAGGAAGAGAAATGGCGCGCCTTGCATGCAAAGCGCTTGATGAAAAAAAAGGAAAAGATATCAAGGTGATAGACATCCACGATGTTTCCGTGATTGCAGATTATTTTATTATAGCAAGCGGAAGCAACCAAAACCAGGTACAAGCTATGGTGGACAATGTGGAGGAAGTTTTAGGACGGGCAGGCTATCATGCAAAGCAGATCGAAGGGACTAAAAATTCCAATTGGATATTGATGGATTACGGCGATCTGATCGTACACATTTTTGATGAAGAAAACCGCCTGTTCTATGACTTGGAAAGAATCTGGAGAGATGGCAAGATCATTGATTCAGATGAATTTACAGAATAACAGGTATTGGTTTACCATAATAATATTATGTAAACAAATGGTTGATTTCTAAAAAATCAGCTCTGCCATAAAAAGGCAGGGCTGATTTTTCATACAGATATTATCTAGTGATAAAAGCGGAAGACGCCGAATACTTTTCCCAATATTTTCAGACTTTCTTTTACAATGATAGGGGCCATGGTATCGTTTTCCGGCTGAAGACGGCAGTGTCCCTTTTCTTTATAGAAGGTTTTTACTGTTGCGGAGTCATTGAGAAGGGCAACGATGATCTCGCCATTTTCGGCGGTATTCTGCTGTTTTACTAATACCAAATCTCCATCGTAGATTCCCGCGTTTATCATGCTTTCTCCTTTAACCTTTAACATAAAGGACTGTTCGTTAGGCATATATTCAGCGGGAATGGGAAAGTAGGATTCAATGTTCTCTACTGCTAGGATCGGCTGGCCGGCAGCAACTGTTCCGATGACAGGGACGTTTACTACTTCCTTGCGGACCAGATTAAAGTTATCGTCTATGATTTCTATAGCACGCGGCTTGGTTGCGTCTCTTCTGATGTAACCGTTTTTTTCCAGTGTCTCCAGGTGGGAGTGCACAGAAGAGGTGGATTTTAAATGTACTGCCTCACAGATTTCTCTTACGGCTGGAGGAAATCCTCTGTTGATGATCTCGCTTTTTATATAATCAAGGATTTCCTGCTGTTTAGGGCTGATCTTACCATATGACATATATTTACCTCCCGTATATACATTGAATTTTTACTGCTCTTATCATAACACAACATTTCCAAAAAAGTAAACTAATATTCGGAAAATATGTTCGCAAATTTTATCCTTGCAAATTCCCGCCATTCAACTTATAATAAACTTGACCCCATCTAACACAAATTAAAAAGGTGATTAGATATGAAATTTGTTACAAAGAAAAAGAAACTCCTGGTATGTCTGTCCATGGTATTTTCAATGTCATTGGCTTCCGCTTCTCCTGTATCAGCAGGAACGGTGTATGAGCTGTATGAGCTTGTGGAGGGAGAGGCCTCCGACAGCGGATATTTGCCCACATACGATCCTGCGGCGATGTTTGACCTGGAAGAAGATTCCGGACAGGGAACTGATTCTTCCACAGTTCCATCAGAAAATTCCATTTCCGACGGAGATACACAGGAAAATCAGGACAGTCAGGATGATGCCGGCCCATTTTCTGACGGCAGTTCAGATGACGGAACGGCTTCCTTCGATGACGGCGCAGCCTCGCGAAGTGTTCCTGACAGTGACGTTCAGTTATTTTCAGATGATGTGGGAGGAAACGATGATATCTCCTTGTTCTCGGATCAGTCATCAGAAGATACGGATACCTCGTCAATGTTTTATTATGCGTCTTCCTATCGTCTAAGCGATGAGGGAATCGTTACCCCTGTTAAGAATCAGGCCGCTTTAAATGTCTGCTGGGCATTCAGCACCCTGGAATCCATCGAGACCGGTATGATCAAGAGAGGTCTCGCAGGAAGCGGCGTGGATTTGTCTGAAACTCATCTGGTATACAGCGCCTTCCATGGACAGAATTCAGATCCTGAGGATGGAACGAGTGAAGAAACTTTCGTTCCCATTACCACGAGCGGCGCAATCACACGCTGGACTCAGGGAAGCGGAAATCGTTTTTATTCTACTGCCACCCTTGCCCGAGGCTACGGCGTAGCAAACAGCAGCGACTACCCATTATCCCTTTTGTTCGATGCGGATGTAATCGACGGGATTGGAAATACCTCCAGTATTTTAGATAATCTGGTAAATAAGAATGTACAGGAAGCACGGCTGAAAAATTGCTACTGGCTTCCGGAAGTAAACTATCAGCCTCAGTTAAACGGTGAAGTAGAGTTTCGTCCGGATAAGATAAAGATCATTAAATACTTTATAAAAAATTATGGAGGCGTAGAGGTTGGTGTTAAGGCAAACGGTACACCGAATCCCTATGATTCTGACACAAACAGCATATACAATCCGGAACCGGTTACGCCGGATCATTCGGTTACCCTGATCGGATGGGATGATACGAAAGAAACTGCCGCAGAACAGCCCGGCGCCTTTTTAATGCAGAACAGCTGGGGCTCCTCAAGCGGAGAAAACGGTTATTTTTGGATTTCTTATTATGATCGTTCCCTTAAGCAGCCTTCCTTCTACGAGATGGAATACGAGACTCTTGGAGAAGCGGAGGATGTAGTGATCAGCCAATACGATGGCACCGGATATGCCTCTGTGATCAAACCGCTGAATCCAAGCGATGATCTCAGGATTTCAGGAGCGAATGTATTTACTTCAACGACGAACCAGTATCTGAAGGAGGTAAGCTTTTACGCAGCTGCTTTCCCGCTTTCCTATGAAATATCGGTTTATCGGTATGTGGAATCTTCTCCGGATACGGGAACATTGGTGTACACTCAGTCGGGAAGCCTTTCCTATTCCGGCTATTTCACTGTGGATCTTGCTGAGTCCATACCTATTGCTGAGGGAGAAAAATTTGCCGTTGAGCTGAAATTTAATGATAAAAACGGTTATGTTCCTCATGAGAGGGTGACCACCAATTCCAACAGCCGTATTTTTACTGCTGATTACGGACAGAGTTATCTGTACGATGGTGAAAAGTGGTCGGATATGATGGATTTAGGATACAATTGCAATATCTGCATCAAGGCGATCGGCACAGCCACAACGGAGGAAATCGCCACGGTTCCTTCCAAGCCGGTGATCTCATCTGTAAAAGTATCCAATGGAAACCGCGCAACCGTAAACGTAGCTGAAAGCTCATCGGATATCGATGGTTATGACTTTGTCATCGGCACCTCGCCGGATATGCTCAAAACAAAAGACTATACGCAGGTGAAAAAGAATATCACGAAAAGCAGCGTGACTTTTTCATATATTCCGAAAGGTACTTACTATATAGCAGTCCATTCTTATAAAAAGGACGCAGAGGGCATAAAAAACTTCAGCTCCTGGTCAGACGTTTACACCTTGAATATCCAGGCTACGACGCCAGGCAAGGCTAAGATCAAAACCTGCAAGACAGGTACAGGCACATTGAATGTCACGTATGCGAGAGCTTCTAACGCATATCGGTATGAATATGTACTTACAAAGAAAAGTTTTGGCAGCAGTACTTTTAACCCATCTTCACGGGTAAAAACCTATACCAACAGATCCTACGAAAAGATCAGCCTGAAAAATATCCCTAAGGGAACCTATTATTGGGGAATCCGGGCATATACTATGGATGGAGATACGAAAGTCTATGGTAAGTGGTCTGTAAAGAAAATCAATATTAAATAGCAGGGGGAGACACCACTGGAACAGAGAGTCCGGTGGTGTTTTCTTGTATTTTACCTTGTTTTTGACTTAAGAAAA
>DWYZ01000267.1 GCA_019118425.1 Candidatus Blautia faecavium
AGACACTATGCTTGTCATTGGAGGCAGGCACAGTTCCAATACTCAAAAGCTGTTTGAAATATGTAAAAAGGAATGTGGAAATACTTACTATATACAAAAACCTGTAGACTTGGATTCTGAAATGTTCCAATGCAGTAGTTGTGTAGGTATTACAGCAGGGGCATCCACCCCAAAGAAAATTATTGAGGAGGTTCAAGAACATGTCAGAATTGAGTTTTGAACAGATGCTGGAGGGTTCCGTAAAAACTATCAGAAATGGAGAGATCGTACAGGGTACTGTCATTGATGTAAAAGATGACGAGATCATCCTGAATATCGGGTATAAAGCAGACGGTATTATTACGAAGAGCGAATATTCCAATGATCCGTCGATTGTACTTGCAGATGCGGTACATCCTGGCGATACCATGGAAGCTAAGGTCCTGAAGGTAAATGATGGAGAAGGCCAGGTTATCTTAACCTATAAGCGTCTCGCAGCAGAAAAAGGAAATAAGCGCCTGGAGGAAGCCTTTGAGACCCAGGAAGTGTTAAAGGCACCGGTTACACAGGTATTAGACGGAGGCTTGTGTGTAAATGTGGAAGAGACAAGAGTGTTTATTCCTGCAAGCCTGGTATCAGACACATACGAAAAAGATTTGTCTAAATACGCAGATCAGGAAATTGAATTCGTCATTACAGAATTTAATCCGAGACGCCGCCGCATCATCGGCAACCGTAAGCAGCTTCTCCTTGCTGAAAAGGCAGAAAAGCAGAAAGAGCTTATGGAGCGCATCCATGTAGGAGATACAGTAACCGGCGTGGTTAAAAACGTAACAGATTTCGGTGCTTTCATTGATCTTGGAGGAGCAGACGGTCTCCTTCACATTTCCGAGATGTCCTGGGGCAGAGTGGAAAATCCGAAAAAAGTATTTAATGTAGGCGATGAAATAAAGGTACTCATTAAAGATATTAACGGAGATAAGATTGCTCTTTCTCTGAAATTCCCGGAAGAAAATCCGTGGCTTACTGCTCCTGAAAAATTTGCCGTAGGCAATATCGTAAAGGGAAAAGTAGCGCGTATGACAGACTTCGGCGCTTTTGTTGAGCTTGCGCCGGGAGTGGACGCTCTTCTTCATGTATCTCAGATTTCCAGAGAACATGTGGCTAAACCGTCTGATGTACTTTCCATTGGACAGGAAGTGGAAGCGAAGGTAGTGGACTTTAACGGCGAAGATAAAAAGATCAGTCTCAGTATGAAGGCCCTGGAACCAGTGACTGCTCCGGAAAGTGAAAAAGCTTCCCAGGAAGAGGAAGAAGCTTCTGAAGAAGAATAAGATAAAAAAGATCAAGGGATACTGTAAAAGACAGTATCCCTTTTTTTTCTTTAAATTTTTAAGGCGGAAAGGAGATGGGGCAGGACACGGCGGATGTACTGCTCCTGACGGGAGGAATCGGATAAAAATTCTTCGCTGCAGGAGAACCAGGTGTAACAGGTATCTGGTGTGGCAGGCACATAAAGCTTTTTATCCATAAACCTGCTCAAAGATTTAGAGATGGCTGTGTCTTCTGATGGAAGATAGGAATAATCTTTATAATTTTCATAGTACAGCCGCAGCCTTCCATTTTTTGCGGAAATGGAAAGACGGGCTTCCTTGTTCTGGGCTGTGAGATAGAATTCTTCATTCCCATTAGAGATTACCTTGGGAAGGGAATAGGGCAGGGATAAAATGGTGAGGATACGTCCCTCCTCCCAGGAAAAAGATTTTAAACGATAATTTCCCTGGTACAGACAGAGATACCCAAGCATGGGAATCAGTCTTCCAAGGCCCATAAGATCTTCTTCATTATGCCCCATAAGAATTTGGACCGCATCGGTTTCTTTTTTATGGAGATAGGAACGGTAAATGCGGATACATTCTTTTCCGTCGCAGTACGCGCGGTTTTCCAGCTCCAGAAATTCTTCCAGGTCCTTTTGTTTGGTCCGGGCCAGTTTTAAAAGAAAGGAGAGGGGCTTTAATTTTTTATAAAGATCTATGGAAGAGAGCCCCGGGAAGGGGGAAGAAAGATTACGTACCTTGTATCTTGCTTCCAGGTATGGCTGATCGAAGCGGTCTCCATTATACTGGATCGTGTGGCTGCAGCCTTTTAAAAAATCAGAAAAAGAGGTTAAAAGCAAAGGTTCCTCTTCTTCTTTTTCTGCCATCCATTGACAGAGATGCCATTCACCAGCTTCATATTTCACTGCTCCTATTAAATATAAAAAAGTGGAATATCGTGATAGTCCGGTGGTTTCGATATCATAGAAAACAGGACAAAAATCTTCGATTTTTCCCTCTGGAAAAATCATTTCTTTTAATGTGTGGATATCCGAAAAGCCTTGAAAAATAGCTATTTTTTTAACAATCATGTTAAATTATTTCCTTACATGGATTGTATTTAATTATACACAAAAAAATAAGAATTGGGTAGTGAATTTTTTTATAAAAAGAGTTATAGTTAGGGTACGGAAAAAAAGTAAAAAATGCAGAAAAAGAAACAGCCTGAACAGGCTTTTTGATAAAGGAGGTAATAAAGTAAATGGGATTTTTAACCTTTAAGGGAGGCGTGCATCCCTACGATGGAAAAGAATTATCCAAAAATTATCCGATCGAAAAATATCTCCCCAAAGGAGAAATGGTGTTTCCGCTTTCTCAGCATATAGGAGCGCCGGCAGTTCCTGTTGTAAAAAAAGGAGACCGGGTCCTTGGGGGAGAAAAGATCGCGGAATCGGGCGGCTTTGTGTCCGTACCCATCCATTCTTCTGTTTCCGGTACAGTTAAAGGCATTGAGTCCAGGCTGACTCCCACCGGAACTATGGTCAATTCTATTATCATTGAAAATGACCAGCAGTACGAAGAAACGGAGTTTCATCCAGCGGTCCTGGAGGAGCTTACACAGGAAGAAATCCTGGACCGTATTCGAAGCGCTGGAGTGGTGGGCATGGGAGGCGCAGGTTTTCCTACTCATGTGAAGCTTTCTCCAAAAGACCCTTCGAAAATCGAGTACATACTTGTAAACGGGGCGGAATGTGAACCCTATCTTACCAGCGACTACCGCAGGATGTTGGAAGAACCGGAAAAAATAATAGAAGGCCTTCGCATTATGCTGAAGCTTTTCGAAAATGCAAAGGGGTATATCTGTATCGAAGATAATAAACAGGACTGCATTGACAAGATGAAAGCCCTTGTAAAAGAAATTCCCCGCATGGAAGTAAAGGAAATGATGACCAAATATCCCCAAGGAGGAGAGCGGACTTTAATCTACGCTGCTACAGGAAGAGAGATCAATTCTTCCATGCTCCCTGCGGATGTGGGGTGTATTGTAGACAATGTGGATACTGTGGTGGCAATCTATAAGGCTGTGATTTTAGGACGGCCTGTGATGAGCAGGATCGTGACGGTGACGGGAAACGCTGTTGTACAGCCGAAAAACTTTCTGGTGCTCACGGGAACAAATATGTCCGAACTGATCCAGGCGGCGGGCGGCATGAAGACCCAGGCGGCTAAGGTGGTTTCTGGAGGACCTATGATGGGATTTGCCATGTATAATCTCAATGTACCCTGTGTAAAGACTACATCTGCTTTTTTGTGCCTGGAAAAAGATGAGGTATCTAAAGCCCAGGAGACTGCCTGCATTAACTGCGGGCGCTGTGTAAGTGTCTGTCCCGGCCGGGTTCTTCCGGCCCGTCTGGCGACCTTTGCAGAGAGAGGGGATATGGAAAACTTTCAGAAATTCGATGGGATGGAATGCTGCGAATGCGGCTGCTGCAGCTATATCTGCCCGGCGAAAAGGCCTCTTACCCAAAGTATTAAATCTATGAGAAAAATGGTGCTTGCCAGCCGAAAGAAGAAATAAAGGGGGACTTAGAAAAATGGAGCAAACATTACATGTGTCATCGAATCCGCATATACGTGACAAGATGACCACAAGCAGGATCATGCAGCTTGTAGTGATCGCACTGCTGCCGGCCAGCTTATTCGGCGTGTGGAATTTTGGCCTTCACGCCCTTTTAGTGATACTGGTATCTGTGATTTCCAGTGTGGCTTTTGAGTGGCTTTACGATCATTTTATGCACAAGAAAAATACAGTAGGAGATTTCAGCGCTGTTGTCACCGGACTTTTGCTGGCCCTTAACATGCCGCCTATGATCCCTCTGTGGATTCCGGCAATCGGATGTGCTTTTGCTATTATTGTTGTAAAGCAGCTGTTCGGAGGACTGGGACAGAATATTATGAACCCGGCTCTGGCTGGAAGATGCTTTTTGATGATCTCCTTTGCCGGAAGGATGACAGATTTTACCGTTTCCGAAAGTTTCCGGGGCGTTGTGGACACAGTGACAGGAGCTACGCCTCTGGCGGCTTTAAAGGATCATGGTTTTGCCGCAGGTTCTGTTCCGGTGGCGAATCTTTTTCTGGGAAACATCCAGGGAACCATAGGAGAGACTTCTGCCCTTGCTATTTTGATTGGTGCGGTCTTCCTTGTAGTCCTTAAGATCATAGACCTTCGGATCCCGCTCACTTATATTGGAAGTTTTGCTGTATTTGTTATTTTATATATGCTGTTTTCAGGAATGGGATTTGATACGGATTATCTGCTCAGCCATCTGTTTGGAGGCGGTTTGATGCTGGGAGCTTGGTTTATGGCCACGGATTATGTGACGGCGCCCATTACTCCCGCAGGAAAACTGATTTACGGCTGCGCTTTAGGAATCCTCACCGCTGTTCTGCGTTTGCTCGGGGGCTCCGCGGAAGGGGTATCCTATGCTATTATCTTCTGTAACCTTCTGGTTCCCCTTATTGAGCGTGTGACACGTCCCAGAGCATTCGGGAAAGGAGGAAGAAAGCATGAAAAATAAGATTGTGAAAGATACGCTGGCGATCACAGTGATCACCTTAGTTGCCGGCCTTGCCCTGGGGATCGTCCAGGACATTACGGCGGAGCCTATTGCCCGCCAGGAAGCCTTGTCCAAGGAAAGAGCCTATAAGGAAGTCTTTGCCGATGCTTCTTCTTTCGAGACGGTTTCTTCCGGGGAGGATGCCGGGCTTGAGGCATATTTGGATGAAAACGGATATACCGCGCAAAATATCGATGAGGTTATGCTGGCCTTAGACGATGGAGGACAGGAGCTGGGCTATGCTTTTACTGTCACCAGTTCGGAAGGATATGGCGGAGATATACAGTTCGCCATGGGAGTAAAAGACGACGGGACATTAAACGGAATTTCTATTTTAGCCATATCAGAAACAGCCGGCCTTGGAATGAAGGCGGATACAGATGACTTTAAAAACCAGTTTGCCAATAAAAAGGTAGAAGCCTTTCAATATACGAAAAATAAGGCGGAATCGGAAAGCGAGATTGATGCCATAAGTGGGGCGACCATTACCACCAATGCAATGGTAAACGGGGTAAATGCCGGCTTATGTGCATTTCGCTATGAGAAGGGAGGAAATTGATCATGAAAGGAAATTCTCCGGCGGAACGGCTGGTAAACGGAATCATTAAAGAAAATCCTACGTTTGTACTGATGCTGGGAATGTGTCCCACGCTGGCTATCACTACTTCTGCGACGAACGGGATCGGAATGGGGCTGACCACTACGGTGATCCTTGCAGCTTCCAATCTTCTGATCTCTTTGCTTCGCAACTTTATTCCTGATAGTGTGCGTATGCCTGCCTATATTGTAGTTGTAGCTTCCTTTGTAACTGTAGTACAGCTCCTTTTAGAGGGATTCCTCCCAAGCTTGTATGCCTCTCTTGGGATTTACATACCTTTGATCGTAGTAAACTGTATCATCCTCGGCAGGGCGGAGGCGTATGCTTCGAAAAATCCGCCAATCCCTTCTCTGTTCGACGGGATTGGAATGGGCCTGGGCTTTACCTTGAGTATTACCTGTATCGGCGCAGTCCGTGAGATCATTGGTGCAGGCCAGCTTTTCGGCCAGCAGATCCTTCCTTTGGCAGACGCAGCTTCCGGCAAAGGCGGATATGAGCCCATAGCGATTTTTGTCATGGCTCCGGGCGCTTTTCTGGTCCTGGCTTTTCTCTCTGCCCTTCAAAATAAATTTAAGATGGGAGCAGCAAAGAGAGGAATCGACCCAAGCAATCCGGATTCCTGCAAGGGCGCCTGCGCTTCCTGCGGAAATACCCTGTGCAAAGGAAAAGGAGGTAAGACAGTATGAGAGAGCTGATCATCATCGGAATCGGCGCCGCGCTTGTAAATAATGTGGTTTTAAGCCAGTTTTTAGGTTTGTGTCCTTTTCTTGGTGTTTCGAAAAAAATCGAGACAGCAGCAGGTATGGGCGGAGCGGTTATTTTCGTGATCACCTTGTCCTCCTTTGTAACAAGCCTTGTTTATGAATTTATCCTTGTTCCCACAAACCTTACCTATCTGCAGACGATCGTCTTTATTTTGATTATCGCTGCCCTGGTGCAGTTTGTGGAGATGTTTCTGAAAAAGGCAATGCCGCCTCTATACCAGTCTTTAGGGGTATATCTCCCCCTGATCACTACTAACTGCGCGGTTTTAGGCGTTGCCATCTTAAATGTACAGAACGAATATAATGTTCTTCAGGGAACCATTAACGGTTTTGCCACAGCGGTGGGCTTTACCATTTCCATTATTTTAATGGCTGGCCTCAGGGAAAAAATCGAGTACAATGATATACCCAGGGCATTTCAGGGCTTTCCTATCGTCCTTTTGACTGCCTGTCTGATGGCCATTGCGTTTACCGGATTTTCAGGATTGATTTAAGGAGGCGGGAGATATGAATTTTGGAGCAATTATCATGGCAACCGTTGTGGTTGCGGCAGTCGGCCTCTTTATTGGTATTTTTCTGGGAGTGGCCGGCAAGCGTTTTGCAGTGGATGTAGACGAACGTGAGGTGGCAATTCGTGAAGCCCTTCCCGGAAATAACTGCGGCGGCTGCGGATTTCCAGGCTGCGACGGTCTTGCCGCGGCTATTGCAAAGGGGGAAGCCCCTGTAAACGGCTGCCCGGTGGGCGGCGATGCGGTGGGAAAGATCATTGCAGGGATCATGGGACAGGAGGCAGTGGAGACTGCCCGTCAGGTGGCCTTTGTCAAATGTGCGGGCACCTGTGAAAAGACAAAGGAAAATTATACATACACAGGGGTAAAGGACTGTGAAATGGCTTCTTATCTTCCAGGAGGAGGCGCGAAATCCTGCTCATACGGCTGTCTGGGATATGGAAACTGTGTGAAGGCCTGTCCGTTCCACGCTATAGAGATCATAGAGGGTGTTGCTGTTGTTGACCGGGAGGCATGTAAGGCCTGCGGAAAATGTGTGGCAAAATGTCCGAGACATTTGATCGAACTGGTTCCTTATGAACAGCTTACCTTTGTATCCTGCAATTCCCATGACAAAGGAAAAGCTGTGACTGCAGCCTGCGATATTGGATGCATCGGCTGTAAAAAATGTGAAAAATCCTGTCCAAGCCAGGCGATCACTGTTACGGATTTCTGTGCCCACATTGATTATTCTAAATGTACCAACTGCGGCACCTGCCAGGAGGTTTGTCCGCGGCATGTTATCTTTTCCTAACAGGAGAACAACTAAGAAAAGAGCCTTTATGGAAGGCTCTTTTCTTGCGTCAGGGCGTTTCTTATGATATGATAGCGTAAATGTATGGAAGATTTTTGATTACATGTCACATCCGAACTACGCACTTGCCGCGTGGTTACGGGCCTGCATGATTCAACAGGCAATTTGGCTAAAGCGAAGTGAATTTAAATGCCAAATTGTCCGTTACTGGTCAACGTGTGACCAGTAACAATTTTTGCTGCATTTTATAAAAGGAGTGACAGATATCATGAAAAAAAAAGACTGGATCCTGGCAGCGGGCGTATGCTGCATTGCATTGCTTGTATGGCTGGTTTATCAGTTTATCATTCCAGGAGACAATTCTTATATCAGGATCACAGTGGACGGAGAGGTGTACGGAGAGTATCCTCTCTTTGAGGACAGAGAAATCTCCATTGGAGAAACAAATGTATGCCGGATCCAGGACGGAACGGTCAGGATGATCCAGGCGGATTGCCCGGATCAGTTCTGTGTGCACCAGAATCCGGTAGGAGACCACGGAGGGACGATCGTATGTCTGCCGAACCGAGTGGTGATTGAAGCTGTGCCGGAAGGAACGCAGACGGAAGATACGCTGGATGCGGTGGTAAGATAGGATGAGGAGGATTATGGGTAAAAAAATTGCGCTTTTAGGTTTTTTTACATCTCTGGCCATTATCTTCGGTTATGTGGATACGCTGATCCCTGTTTTTGCCGGAATTCCGGGGGTGAAGCTGGGACTGGCGAATTTGGCGCTGGTGTTTGTGTTGTATGGATATGGCTGGAAGGAGGCAGGGATCGTTTCTTTTGTAAGGATTCTGGCCGTGGGCTTTCTTTTCGGGAGTCTTTTTAGTATTTTATATAGTCTTGCCGGTGGAATCTTAAGCTTGGCGGTGATGGCAATCCTGAAAAAAAGATCCGGGCTTTCCATGGTAGGGGTGAGTATCGCAGGCGGCGTCTCCCACAATATCGGCCAGATTTTTGTGGCTATGGCGGTGGTGGAAAGCTTCAGCCTTGCTTATTATCTTCCGATCCTTCTGGTCTCCGGAGTGCTGACAGGCCTTTGCATTGGGTTCGCGGCCTTAGAGGTATGGAAAAGGATTGGGAAAAAAATCGAATAGATGTTTGCTTTTTCGGGGCGGATATGATATGATACACCGGATAGGAGAAAAATTTGGAAGGAAACCTCCAAATCTGCTTTGATGACGCAGCAGATGTGTCAGAAGGAGGAAATAATGATAGCATTTATACGCGGCACAGTGGCGGATATGACCGAAACCTCCGTTGTCCTGGAGGCCGGAAATATCGGCTATGAGATTTATATGACAGGAACTGCCATGGGACAGTCCTTGTATATCGGGAAGGAAGTAAAGGTTTATACCTATTTTCATGTGCGGGAGGACGCCATGCAGCTTTACGGCTTTTTAACGAAAGACGATCTTGCGATGTTTAAATTCCTTTTAGGGGTAAATGGGATCGGACCGAAAGGTGCGCTTGGGATCTTATCCGGACTCACGGCGGACGAAATCCGATTTGCGGTTCTTTCCGATGATATTAAGACGATTTCCAAGGCTCCGGGCGTGGGAAGAAAAACCGCTCAGAAGCTGATCCTGGAGCTTAAGGATAAGCTTAAACTCAGTGATGCCTTTGAATTAAAATTAGCCCATGAACAGGCCGGCCGGGAAGCGGAGGAGCCCTCCGATACCTCCAAGGGGCGCCGGGAAGCAGTAGAAGCTCTGGTTGCCTTAGGATACAGCAGTACAGATGCCTTTCGTGCAGTGCACAAGGTGAAGGATGAGGACGCAGAGACAGTGGAAGGGATTCTGAAAGCTGCCCTTAAGAACTTATAGGATGTGAGCTGGATATGGAAAAACGAATCATAACGACAGATATAACAGAAGAGGATTTTACCCTGGAAGGAAGCCTAAGGCCCCAAAGCCTGGAGGAATACATCGGACAGGAAAAAATAAAAAGAACATTAAAAATATATATAGAAGCAGCGAAACAGCGTCACGATCCCCTGGACCATGTACTTCTGTACGGTCCGCCCGGTCTTGGAAAGACTACCTTATCCGGGATCATCGCCAATGAAATGGGAGTACATATGAAGGTTACTTCCGGGCCGGCCATAGAAAAACCGGGAGATATGGCAGCTGTTTTGAATAATCTTCAGGAGGGAGATATTCTCTTTGTGGATGAGATACACCGCCTGAACCGCCAGGTAGAAGAGGTTATGTATCCAGCCATGGAGGATTACGCCATAGATATCATGATCGGTAAAGGAGCCTCTGCCCGTTCCATCCGGCTGGATCTGCCGAAGTTTACTTTGGTAGGTGCCACCACAAGGGCAGGACTGCTCTCGGCGCCTCTGCGGGACCGCTTTGGAGTCGTGCAGCACCTGGAATTTTATAACCAGAAGGACCTTCAGACCATTGTTCTGCGCTCTGCTCAGGTATTGGGAGTGGAGATCGATACAAAAGGAGCTGGAGAGATCGCTAAGAGAGCCAGAGGAACGCCTCGCCTTGCCAATCGACTTTTAAAGCGGGTCCGCGATTTCGCTCAGGTAAAGTATGACGGGCGGATCACTTATGAGGTGGCGGTTTTTGCATTGGATCTGCTGGAAGTGGATCAGTATGGACTGGATAAGATAGACCGTAAGATCTTAAAAACATTGATCGTGAATTTTAAAGGCGGTCCTGTGGGATTAGAGACTCTTGCCGCTGCTATAGGGGAGGATGCGGGAACTTTAGAGGATGTCTATGAGCCTTACCTCCTCCAAAACGGCTTTATAAACCGCACGCCCAGAGGCAGAACAGCCTCCTCCTTAGCTTACGCTCACCTGGGCTATGAAATGAACTGACAATATTTTTGAAAAATTTCTATACATTTCTACAAAATTCGATTATAATGGAGTTACGAACCCGCCGCCAGGCAGGTTGGCAGCGACACTCATTGACAAAGTCAATGAGAAATTTATTCGTTACATTTTATACCCGAACCACGCATTTGCTGTGCGGTTACGGGCTAGCATGATTCAATAGGCGGTTTGGTTTCGTGAAGCGGACTTTAAATGTCAAATTGTCCGTTACTGGTCGATTTGTGACCAGTAACTTTATTTCTATTATTATTTTGATAATTTGGATTTTGTGAAAAGATAAAGATACAGGAGGCTTGTACCATGGCAGTCAAGAACACAGCGCAAGTAATTATCGGAGGGAAAATTATTACTCTGGGAGGCTACGAAACAGAAGAATATTTTCAGAAGGTAGCTTCTTATATGAATAATAAAATAGCAGAATTAAGCGAAGTGCCGGGGTACAGCAGGCAGCCCATGGAGACGAAGCATACTCTGCTCAGTCTCAATATCACAGATGATTATTTTAAGGTAAAAAAGCAGGCGGAGAGTTTTGAACAGGATCTTCAGCAGAAAGATCAGGAAATGTACGACCTGAAGCATGAGCTGATCTCTCTCCGTATGGAGATAGAAGAGGCGCAGAAAAGAGAACGGGAAGCTCTTGAGCAGAAAAGCCTGCTGGAAGGTAAGGTAAAAGAGCTGGAAAAAGAACTGGACGAATTGCTAAAGTAAACGAAAGAAGGGGGATTGCTTCGGTAATCCTCTTTTTCTTCTATTTTTAATGCTTAAAAAGAGAAAGGTAAGGGAATGCTTTGAATAAGAATCAGATAGAATTGCTTGCTCCTGCCGGATCCTATGAGGGATTTGAGGCGGCTATTGGGGCAGGAGCAGACGCGGTCTATGTAGGGGGGCCTGTCTTTGGGGCCCGGGCGTACGCAAAGAATTTTCAGGAGGAAGAGCTCCTTCAGGCAATTGATACAGCGCACATACATGGAAAAAAATTATACCTGACGGTAAACACTCTCCTGAAAAATAAAGAGCTGAACGGCCAGCTTTATGAATACCTTCTTCCTTTTTATCAGGAAGGGCTGGACGCGGTGCTGGTACAGGACATGGGAGTGCTGCGGTTTATACAGAGAAATTTCCCTGATTTGCCCATACACGCAAGTACCCAGATGACCGTGACCGGGCCTGCAGGTATGAAATTTTTAGAAGAGCAGGGCGTTGTCCGTGTGGTGGCCGCAAGGGAACTGGGACTTTCGGAGTTAAAAGAGATGCATAAGGCCAGTCCCATAGAAATAGAAGCCTTTGTACATGGAGCGCTCTGTTACTGTTACTCAGGCCAGTGTCTCATGAGCAGCATGTTTGGGGGAAGAAGCGGAAACAGAGGACGCTGTGCCCAGACCTGCCGGCTGCCCTATGAGACCAGCATAGACGGCAGGAAATTCACGGGAAAGAAGGAGCTTTGCCCATTAAGCCTTAAGGATATGTGCGGCCTAGAGCTTCTTCCCCAGCTTCTTGAAGCGGGAGTAACCTCCCTGAAAATAGAAGGCCGCATGAAGCAGCCGAAATATACGTCAGGAGTTACTTCCGTCTATCGGAAATATCTGGACCGTATTTTAGAAAAAGGAACTTTGAATTACCAGGTGGAAGAAAAAGACCGAAAGTTTCTTCTGGACTTGTTTAACAGAGGCGGATCCTGCACCGGCTATCTGAAACAGCATAATGGCCCTTCCATGATGGCCTTTGCCAACGAAAAAAAGTCCAAGGATGTACCGGTTGAGATTAGAAAAAGAAAAGAAAAAATTTATGGTAATTTAATCCTTTTCCCGGAAAGTCCTGTTATACTAAAGATATCCGGCGGCGGCTCCAGCGCATCCGCCCAAGGCCAAGAAGTGCAGCGTGCTCAAAAGCAGCCTATGGATCAGGAGAGGATCCGCCAGCAGATGAATAAACTTGGAAATACAGAGTTTGAATGGGCAAAGCTGGATATTTTGATGGAAGAGAATGTCTTTCTGCCGGTAAAAGCTTTGAATGAGCTTCGCAGAAGCGCGCTTGAAAACCTAAAGGAAGCTATTGTCAGCCAATACAGAAGAAAAGCTTCTTTAAAAAGCCTGCTTCCTTCTTGGGGTTCCAGGAAGCGGAAAACTTCATCTGAATCCAGCTTTTATGTCTCCTGCGAAACGCTTCCCCAGGCAGAAATCTTAGCCGGGAATCCGGCGGTCACAGGCATGTATCTTCCCTTTAACGTCATGGAAAGATGCATGAAAAACGGAATATACAAAGAAAAAGAATTGTACCTTTCCCTTCCTCACATTACCAGAGGGGAGATGCCGGCTCCTTTCCGCCGTCAGGCAGAGCTTTGGATGGAGAAAGGAATGAAAGGCTTTCTGGTACGGGATTTGGAATCCTACGCCATGGTGAAAGAAATGGGCTATGGAAAAGCCTGTGTGACGGATCATTCTTTATATACCTGGAATGATGAGGCCGCTGCCTTCTGGAAAGAGGAAGGGGTCCTTCGGATTACCCTGCCTTTGGAGCTGAATGAGAGAGAGCTTTTTCACAGGGATAACAGCAGGGGAGAACTTCTCCTCTACGGACGGCTGCCCCTTATGGTTTCCGCCCAGTGCATCAGGAAAAACATTTTCCAATGCGACAAAAAAGAAGGCGGTGCATACTTAAAGGACCGCTATGGAAAAATATTTCCCGCAGCCTGCTTTTGCAGGCCTTGGAAAACAGAAACTACAGCAGAACAGGAATTTTGTTATAATATCCTTTATAACAGCATCCCATACGGACTGCAAAAAGAAAAAGAACAGGTGGAGTCCCTTGGCGTGGAGTCCTTCCGGCTTTCCTTTACCCTGGAAAGTCCGGGGGAAGCGGAAAAGATCCTAAATGAATTCCTGGACGTTTATTTAAAAGGAGAACCCTGTCCGGACAGAGACTTTACGAAAGGTCATTTTAAAAGAGGAGCCGAGTAGAGGCGTATGATTAATGTTATTGTAGAATTATCCAAATATATTATCCTCACCCTGATGATCGTATACACCTTCCATTGCTTTTATATGGTGCGGCGCCAGGATGAAGAGGAAAAAAACGAGTTTTTAAGAAAACAGCTTATGCTCATTTTCTTTATGGATTTTACCGCTTTTCTGGTAATCTACTTAAAGACAGAAAATTTCGAGGTGATCACTTTTTATATTGAGATGATGGTATTGTTTGCCGTTGTCCAGATATTATACCGTGTATTTTATAAAAAGGCGTCGCTCCTGCTTCTGAATAATATGTGCATGCTTCTAAGTGTAGGGTTTATCATGCTGTGCCGGCTGGATATCGCGTCTGCTACAAGGCAGCTTATCATTGTATCCGCAGGCTGTGCAGTTTCCCTGCTGGTGCCTGTTATGATCCGGAAGATGAAATTTTTAAAAAAGCTGACCTGGATTTATGCGGGGATTGGCGTGATCCTTTTGGGAGCGGTATTTTTGCTTGCCCGCACAAGCTACGGGGCAAAGCTCTCCCTTATGGGTATACAGCCTTCCGAGGCGATCAAGATCACCTTTGTGTTTTTTATGGCTGCGCTTTTATCAAGCGGGGCTGGATTTAAACATGTGGTCCAGGCGACTATTGTGGCGGGACTCCATGTGGGTATCCTTGTTCTTTCCAGAGACTTGGGAAGCGCGGTGATCTTTTTTGCGGCTTATCTGGTGATGATCTATGTGGCCACAAAAAACGTGGGATACCTGGGACTTGGACTTGGAGGAGGAAGCGTGGCGGCGGTGATCGCCTATTTCCTGTTCGGACATGTACGGGAGAGGGTCAGCGCTTGGAGAGATCCTGTGGCTGTATACGAAAACGAAGGTTATCAGATCGTACAGTCTCTTTTCGCAATCGGCACCGGGGGATGGTTCGGCATGGGACTGTGCCAGGGATCGCCGGAGGCGATACCGGTGGTAAAAAACGACTTTATTTTCAGCGCCATCTGTGAGGAGCTTGGAGGGATCTTTGCTATCTGTCTGATCCTTGTGTGCATGAGCTTTTTCCTGATGATCGTAAATATTTCCCTGAAGATCAAGAATCCTTTTTATAAACTGATTGCCCTTGGGCTCGGCACAGAATATGCTTTTCAGGTTTTTCTGACCATAGGAGGAGCTACGAAGTTTATCCCTATGACTGGAGTTACCCTTCCTTTGGTAAGCTATGGCGGAAGCTCTGTGATCAGTACCCTTCTTATGCTGGCTATCATTCAGGGACTATATATTTTAAGAGAAGATGAGGACGATGAAATTGAGAAACGAAGAAAAGAAGCGGCGCAGAGAATTAGAGAAAGAACAAAAGCTTATTGAGCGTGAAAGGGCGAAAAAACGGCGGGCAAAAAACAGAGAGTACATTTTTGTCTCTTACTTTTTTGTCGCCATTTTCGTGGGGCTCATCGGTTATCTGATCTATTTTAACGCCGTTCGGAGCGAGGATTTTATAAACAGTCCTTATAACACACGGCAGGATACTTTTTCCGACCGTGTTGTCCGGGGACCGATCCTGTCCTCTGACGGAGAAATCCTGGCTAAGACGGACGTATATGACGATGGCACGGAACAGCGCATTTACCCATATGAAAACATTTTCTCCCATGTGGTGGGCTACGACACCAACGGAAAGAGCGGGCTTGAGTCAGAGGCTAATTTCAGTCTCCTTACTTCCCATGAATTCTTTTTGGACCAGATGCAGAATGAGTTCCGCGGTGAAAAAAATATGGGGGACACAGTAGTGTCCACCCTGGACGCGAATCTGCAGGTGACGGCTTATAATGCTCTTGGAGACAGAAGGGGCGCAGTTGTGGCTATCGAACCCTCTACAGGAAAGATACGCGCTATGGTCAGCAAGCCGGATTTTGATCCCAATACCCTTGCCCAGGACTGGGATACCCTTGTAAACGATGAGACAAACAGCAGCCTGTTGAACCGGGCGACTATGGGACAATATCCTCCGGGCTCTACCTTTAAGATTGTTACAGCCCTAGATTATTTTCGGACGAAAGGTACCTTTGAGGGATATTCTTACCTCTGTCAGGGAAGCATTACAGTAGGAGAGCACACCATAAACTGTTACAACAACACGGTACACGGGCAGGAGGACTTTTATTCCGCCTTTGCCAATTCCTGCAACTGTGCCTTTGCGGATATAGGTGTGGACCTGGGAGGCTCCTCTCTAAAAGAAACCAGCGAGGATCTTCTTTTTAACCAGGAACTTCCTTATACCTCATATAAACAGAGCAGTTTCTCTCTTGACGGAAGTTCTCCCACACCTCTGGTGATGCAGACTTCCATTGGACAGGGAAATACTTTGGTGTCGCCGCTTCATATGGGGCTTATTACCTGCGCTATTGCCAACGGCGGCGTGCTGATGCGCCCTTACCTTATCGACCGGATAGAAAATTCCACAGGCGACCTGGTGAAGGAGACGGAACCGGCTGCCTATAGAAGACTGATTAGTACCAATGAGGCGAATCTGCTTGGAAAGCTTATGCAGAATGTAGTAAATTACGGTACGGCATCCGCATTGAGCGGAAGAGGATACACAGCAGCCGGAAAGACCGGCTCCGCGGAGTTTGATGAAAACGGGTCCAGCCATTCCTGGTTCATCGGTTACTGCAATGTGGATGATCCGGAACTGGTAGTGGCTATTATCGTTGAGAACGGCGGAACAGGAAGCGAAGCGGCAGTTCCCATTGCCGGACAGATTTTTGACGCTTATTATTATAGCTGATATTGCCACATTGCCGAAAAAGAGGTATACTATATTCAGTTTAGATTTTTTACACACGCATTACAGGAGGGATTGCGAAAATGATAGAGGCAACAAGCTGTGGCGGTGTGGTAATTCATCGAGGTAAGATTTTAGCTCTATATAAATCTTACAAGAACCGTTATGAGGGTTGGGTATTACCGAAGGGTACGGTAGAAAAAGGGGAGACACATATACAGACCGCTTTGCGGGAAGTGCGGGAGGAAGCTGATGTAAGGGCCTCTATTGTGAAGTATATTGGAAAGAGCCAGTATAATTTTACAGTTCCCGAGGATATGGTAACGAAAGAAGTACATTGGTATCTGATGACGGCGGATAATTATCATAGCAGGCCTCAGAAAGAGGAATATTTTGTGGATTCCGGCTATTACAAGTTTCACGAGATTTACCATCTGCTTCGTTTTTCAAATGAAAAGCAGATCGTAGAAAGAGCTTATCAGGAATATCTGGAAATGCGCAGTACAGGACTTTGGGGAAAACAGCATAAATATTATTAAATTTGGAAATCCTTTTATCAGGGCAGAAGGAGCGGAAAGCGGCAAAATGTTACGATGGATCGAGAATTATTATGTGGGCAGCAGTGTACGAAAACCGGAAGAAATGAAAGAAAAGATAAATTCCGGTTTTTTTGCGCCAGGTATTTATCTTCTCACATTGTCAGACAATCCCAATAATCTTTTAGAATTTTTGCCGGCGGCATCTCTTAAGCAAAAGGCAGTGTACAGACTGTGCCCTACGATCATTGGGATCGCTTGGGGGAAGGAAGAGGCCATAGAGCTTACCTGCCGGATCTTAAAGGAGGTCTATGAGCGGACAGGCTCTTTTCGGGTGGAAGACTATTTAAAAAACAGGTGAATGCATGCTGCTACATATATTGTGGATGATACTGAAAATAATTTTAATAGTGCTGGGCATTCTTCTTATGCTCCTGCTCCTTATTCTTATGCTGGTGCTTTTTTGTCCGGTGCGTTACCGTGCATCCGCAGTTAAGGAAGGCAGCGAAGTAAAAGATATTGCTGCGGAGGGATCTGTGAGCTGGCTGTTTCATGGAATATGGGTAAAATTTTACTTCACAGACGGAAAATTTACCCATCAGATCCGTATTTTCGGCATTG
>DWYZ01000268.1 GCA_019118425.1 Candidatus Blautia faecavium
TTATGGGATTCAACGGAAAGGCAGCGGCAGCAATCTCTATTATCGGAGGCGCGGATGGTCCTACCTCCATCTTCCTGGCAGGCAAACTGGGACAGACAGCGCTGATGGGGCCCATTGCGGTGGCGGCATATTCCTATATGTCCCTGGTGCCTATTATCCAGCCGCCTATTATGAAACTTTGCACTACCGAAAAAGAACGGAAGATTAAAATGGAACAGCTTCGTCCGGTAAGCAAACTGGAAAAGATCCTGTTCCCTATCGTAATCACTGTTGTTGTATGTTTGATCCTTCCTACTACGGCTCCCCTTGTGGGCATGCTGATGCTGGGTAATCTGTTCAGAGAATCCGGCGTGGTAAAACAGCTGACAGAAACAGCTTCCAATGCTCTTATGTATATCGTAGTTATCCTTCTTGGAACATCTGTAGGCGCAACTACAAGTGCAGAGGCGTTTTTGAATGCAGATACTTTGAAAATCGTTGTATTAGGTCTTGTGGCCTTTGCCTTTGGTACCTTCGGAGGGGTTATGCTGGGCAAGCTGATGTGCGTCCTGTCCGGAGGAAAGATCAATCCGCTGATCGGTTCGGCCGGGGTGTCCGCTGTGCCTATGGCGGCTCGTGTATCCCAGAAGGTGGGTGCGGAGGCGGATCCGACCAACTTCCTGCTCATGCATGCCATGGGGCCGAACGTAGCCGGCGTTATCGGTACGGCTGTTGCCGCCGGAACGTTTATGGCAATCTTCGGAGTATTTTAAATGGATCAGGGAAGTTTCCCTGTTTCGTATGGATATGTAGAAATTGAATGAAAAGAAGTTTGGAAGTAAACTTCCAAATCGACTATTATTGACGCAGCCAACGTACTCCATGAGTAAAATGCGTCAAAAGGAGGAAATTATGGCAGAATTAGAAAAGAAACCTGTTAAAATAGTGGAAACAATTCTGCGAGATGCTCATCAGTCTCTGATCGCGACCCGTATGAGCACAGAGCAGATGCTTCCTATCGTGGATAAGCTGGATAAGGTGGGCTATCATGCAGTCGAGTGCTGGGGCGGCGCTACCTTTGATGCCTCCCTGCGTTTCCTGAAGGAAGATCCGTGGGAAAGACTGCGCAAGCTTCGTGATGGATTTAAAAACACTAAGCTTCAGATGCTTTTCCGCGGACAGAATATTCTGGGATATCGTCCTTACGCAGATGACGTGGTGGAATATTTCGTACAGAAATCTGCGGCAAACGGAATTGATATCATCCGTATTTTTGACTGTATGAATGATCTGCGTAACCTTCAGACTGCGGTAAAGGCGGCAAATAAAGAAAAAGCCCATGCCCAGGTAGCTCTTTCCTACACACTGGGAGATGCGTATACCTTAGAGTACTGGACCAATATTGCGAAACAGATCGAAGAGATGGGAGCAGATTCCATCTGCATCAAGGATATGGCCGGACTTCTTCTTCCTTATAAAGCTACAGAGCTGGTTACGGCTCTTAAGGAAGCTGTTAAGATCCCGATCGACCTTCACACCCATTACACCTCCGGTGTGGCTTCTATGACCTATTTAAAGGCGGTAGAAGCAGGCGTGGATATCATTGATACAGCAATTTCTCCATTTGCTTTAGGCACCTCACAGCCGGCTACGGAAGTTATGGTAGAGACCTTTAAGGGTACTCCTTATGATACAGGATTTGACCAGAACCTTTTGGCTGAAATCGCGGATTACTTCCGTCCGATCCGTGATGAGGCTCTGGAAAGCGGCCTGTTAAATCCGAAGAATCTTGGAGTAAATATCAAGACTCTTCTGTATCAGGTACCGGGAGGTATGCTCTCTAACTTGACCAGCCAGTTAAAAGAACAGCATGCAGAGGATAAGTTCTATGAAGTTCTGGAAGAGGTTCCGCGTGTTCGTAAAGATCTTGGAGAACCGCCTCTGGTTACACCGTCCTCACAGATCGTTGGTACACAGGCTGTATTTAACGTACTGATGGGCGAAAGATATAAAATGGTTACCAAGGAAACCAAGGATGTATTAAGCGGAAAATACGGAGCTACTGTAAAACCGTTTAACCCGGAAGTACAGAAGAAGTGCATTGGAGATACAGAGCCGATCACCTGCCGTCCGGCGGATCTTCTTGACAATGAGCTGGATAAGCTGGAAAGTGAGATGTCTCAGTATAAAGAGCAGGATGAGGATGTATTGTCCTACGCTCTTTTCCCGCAGGTTGCTATGGACTTCTTTAAATATCGTCAGGCGCAGCAGACCGGCGTAGACGAGACTGCAGCAGATAAAGAAACAGGTTCCTATCCGGTTTGATCCGAAAGGATGAGGAGCGGACGAAATGTCCGCTCCTTCTTGTATGTGGAACGGATAAGAGAGAAAAAAGTGCACGGATGTGAAATGCTTCCGTGCACTTTTAAATAGGATGAAGAGATTTATAGATGAATTTCTGGAACAAATGTCCCTTGTCGCGAATGCTTCAAGGCGTCCGCTTTATTACTTGACTACGAACTGGACTAAGTTCATGTCCTCATCATACCCGACTGTATATTGGAGACTGCCGTTTTCGTATTCTACGATCATGATACAGGCGGCGTATTTGTTTCCGTCTTGCTCCTGACCTACGAAAGCGCATTTTCCGTATTCTTTAAATTCCCCCTTTTCTTCCAGAAGAGAAAGGAAGGAATCAAAGGAAGCTTCGGTAAGACCGGACTGCATTTCCTCTTGAAAGCGGTTTTTCCAGGCCTCATAGCCTTCAGTGGAGGCAAGCTGAATATCCTGTATGGTTTGTTCCTTAACCTGTTCTTCCGTAAATCCTTCCGGCAGCTTGGAAGAGGTTCCGCAGCCGGTGAAAAGCAGGATAAAGACAGCAATCATGGAAATAACAAAATTTACTTTTTTCATATAATTTCTCCTTTCTTTTTCTCTATGAATATCTGGTTTTTTGTCCACAAGGCAAATGCCAGCGATAAAAGAGCGGCACAGACCAGTATGGCCCAGATGATTCCCTGATTTGGAATGGCGGTAGTGAGGTCGAATAGCCCATGGATCAGTACTGCCAGAAAACAGAATCTGTATTGCTTTTTTCGGACTCCAATAAGAACCAGGACGCTCATGGCGATATGAAAGGATATAGCGCACAGGCGCTCTGTGCCTACAAGGATCACATCCGGTCCTGCAAGGGAGAGGGTTCCGTTAAAGAGAGAGGGAAGTACAGATAAGGTCAAAACCCATATGGCTTCTATCCCTCCATGTCCTAAGCCAAAGGCAATTCCGCATATCCAAGTATCTTTTCCTCTGCAAAGATACCTGAGAAAAAGCCATCTGCCGTTTTCCTCAAATATTCCCGCTGAAAAAGCTAAAAGGAATATATACAGGATCGGAGCTGTGTAAGGTGACAGAGCGAACCAGTCGTTGTGACGGGACAGCAGGTTTAAAAGAGGAATCCGCAGTATAAGCTGTGTGAGAAAAAAACAGGCAGCTCCCATAAAAAAGGCGCGAAAAGTTCCTTTTTTATAAACCAGGAAGAATACAGCGCCTATGAGAGGCGGGCCTGCGCATAAAAATATGGTGATCCATCCGTATATCATAAATTCTCCTTTCTTGGAAGCAGGATGCTGGTTTGAAATTTGTGGGGGAACTGCTCCCAGTTTATTGTTCCCGAATATTTCTCTACTGTGTGACGCACATTTTCAAGTCCAAGGCCCATGTGTCCGCTTTTCTTGTGCTCTAAGGAGGATGAATTAACAAGGCTGATCACACGAAAACTGTGTACTTCCTGTATTTTCAGCTTCAGATACGGCGAAGCCGTGGCCTTGGCAGCTTCAATGGCATTATCCAGAAGATTGGCGAAAATAGTGGTGATATCCACATCCTTTAT
>DWYZ01000269.1 GCA_019118425.1 Candidatus Blautia faecavium
ATTTGTTTTGTTATTTTATCACGATCCGTTTGATGTTTGACCAGGGGCTGAACACTTTCGTCCGATTCTCACTGGTCCGGACAGACAGGTTCCTTTTACAGGAAAGGAACTGAAAATCAACTGTTTTCGGCACCGGCTGCATTTCCCCGCCAGCGAAATCCTGTCCTGTGTATCCGCTTTTTACTCCCCAGAATTAAAAAGCTCTGCCAGGGTATCCTCATGCTCTGTAAAAATTTTCAGAAGAATCTCATTCCAGTGTCTTGCATCCTGGGTGCTGCTTCCAAATACATAATCCTCCTGTCCGTAGTCGATCACATCAAAGCCCGGCATGGCCTTGCTGGCACCGTTGGTCCTGTAAGAGACTGCATCTGCCAGGGTGAAGGAAACATCGGACAAATCTTCTGCCTGCACCCATTCGCTGATATCCGTACCAGTGGCCTCTTCTGCAGTTCCATTGGTTGTCTGTACTTCTGGCTGCGGTGTTTCTACTTCAACTCCCTGGGCGTATTCCCCATACATATGATCCACATATAAGGCAAAGGAATGGCTGAGCGTCTCCGAAGGAACATGGCCGCCGTCCCACTGCCATTCGATCTCACAGTCTGTTCCCGCGTTTAACCAGGCAATCTGAAGGTTCAAAGAGGTAAACATCGGCATGTCCCCTTCTGCTGCACCCATCACGATCCGGGTCCAGGCAGCGTCCTCAGTCTCTTCATCCCCAATATAATTCAATGGATTATAAAGAGAAAGGATATTATTTCCATAAGCATCCCCTGCCTGGATCTGTGCAATATCATCTGCGTAGGAAGAAACCATTTCCTCGTAGCTGTCATAGTTCTGGGAATCTACGGTGCTGCCTGCCGCCTGGGTAGTTCCTGCATCCGGTGTTCCTACCGCCATTTCCCCTGCTGCCATATCTTTTCCAAGACCGCCTTTTTGTCCCGGCCTTTCCCCTGTCATTTCTCCTTCTGTTTGTTCCTCACCGTTCTCTTGTTCTGCAGGTATTTCCGGAAGTTCTCCATCTGGCGCCTCTCCTTCCGGCAATGCCCCTCTTCCGCCTGGATTTCCCCCAGTCATTCCCATACCTTTCTCAGACCCGGCACAGTATCTTCCTTCTAAAAATGCCTCCGCCTTTTCCTCATCTGTCATCTGGGCCAGCGCCTCATCGGAAAGTGCATTTCCATCCTCATCAAACCAGGTCCATCCCTCTGCATAGGAAAGATTATCCAAATACCACTGAAGATTTGAGACAAACTCCGCAAGATACAGATCCAGATAAGTTCCTCCATAACCATTGGTATCCCCATAAAGTTCCTGGTCATATTCTATCGTTAACGGCACTGTACTGGACAAGGCTCCGTCTCCATCCAGATCAAATCCTACAGTCTCTTCTGAAACAGAAAGTTCCTGTCCGTTAATGTATTCCATATATTCCTGGGACAGATATTGGGCAAGCTGAGCCTGGAAGGAAGTATTAAAAGTATAATCCGTATCCATATAATATTCAAAGGCAAGCGCCATATCTCCTTCATAGAGGGAAGTTATCGCGCTGTAGGCAATACAGCCCCAGGCCCCATCAGAAAGGGAAACCTCTTCTTCCCCAATGGTAACAGCCGTGGAGTAAGTGCCGTCTGTATTCAAATAGACCCCTACCGCACCGGCTTCTTCCTGATATGGATAAAAGTCCGGATTGTTTGAAGTTGCCGCAAACATGGCGGCATGGGCGCCGCCTCCGGAACCGCCAGTGGAAACAAAATAGTCCACACTGCCAGGCAGGTTTCCAAGAAGGATATTATATTTTACAAATCTGGCTGCCGCTTTCTGGTCCGCCAGACAGGAAGGCGCATCCCCTGTATAAACCGTATTTCCCTCCTCATCCGTAACTGTATCCTGCTTTCCCCTGTTTCCGCATGCCACGTTAATATATCCTTCTTTAGCATAGACGGCAGAAGCAAGGCTGTTCACAGAAGAGCCATAACCGGCCGCTCCTGTATTTAAGATTACCGGTGCGCTGCCTGCTGTATATATCTGTCCGTTTGTACTGGTAATCTGCGCCTCATAATCTATAACCAGGCTGCCGTTCACCGCTTCTGTAAAATCCTCTGCAAGGATATCTGCTTCTCCGTCTTTATCCGTATCTATGCCGGATACATAGCTTCCCGGCACGCACACCGATACTCCCTGCTGATCCGGCAGCTCTGGGTAGGCAACAGCCGACACTATGGACATGATCCACGCATCCTCGCTTTCCTCATAGCTCCAGGTATATTCTGTATTATTTGCCAGATTAAGAACCGATTCTATATATTCCTTATCTGATGCCGCCGTTTTTTCTGCTGTGTCCGCGTCCTGTGCATACACAAGGATACTTCCCTGCTGGCTGCAAACAGCTATGCTTAAAAGCAAAGCAATAAAAGAGTATTTTTTTCTCATAGTAATACCTCCGCATTTTTTAATAGGGCAAATGTACCACTTAAATCTTGAAAAAACATTGAAACTTCCTTCAATTTATTTTCAAGTTTTTGGGTGTATGCTATACTAAATCAGGAAAAAGCGAAAAAATCCCTGAGCAAAAGGAGGAATTTATGAAGCTTCTTTTAGTAGAAGATGAAGTCCGTATGGCAGATGCGCTGTCAGAGCTCTTCCGACAGGAAGGATATGACGTAGACTGTTTTTACCGTGGGGACGAAGGCTGGAACGCTCTGAAAACCGGCGTATATGACGGCGCCATCCTGGATGTGATGCTTCCCGGTCTTTCCGGCTTTGAAATCACAGAAAAATGCCGGAAAGCAGGCAACCTTACACCCATTTTAATGCTTACCGCAAAAGGGGAGCTGGAGGATAAAATAACCGGCCTTGACGCAGGAGCCGACGACTATCTGACCAAACCCTTTCAGCCTGGAGAACTGCTTGCACGGGTGCGTGCCCTTTGCCGAAGGACTGCGTCCTCCTGGGACGGCATGATCTCTTTTGGCGACTTACAGCTTCACAAAGATACACTAATGCTGCACTGTATCACAAACAGCGAATCCGTCCGTTTAAGCGATAAAGAATACCGTATCCTGGAATATCTTGCCAGCAACCAGTGCCGGATCCTTACAAAAGAACAGCTTGCCGTTAAAATATGGGGATACGAAAACGAAGCGGAATACAATAAAGTGGAAGTTTATCTTTCTTTCACCAGAAAAAAACTTGCCTTTGTAAATTCCGCAGTAGAAATCAAAGCGGTACGGGGCGTAGGGTATGAGTTGAGGTGGTCACATGAATAAAAAAAGACCGGGAAATGTTTTCCGCCGCTCCAGATGCAGAATCGTACTTGTACTTCTGGCAGGTTTCCTTTTGCTTTTTACCGCCACCCTCGCTGCCATCTATCTGACCAGCTACCAGGAACTGTACCGGGGAAACCTGGATATGCTGGAAAATTACATACAGCTATACCAGAAAAATGGAAATCCCGGACTGACCCAGACACAGCCTCAGAAGGATTTTCGCAGAGATTTCAGAAGAGATGACGATGGGAACCGTTTTGCACTGGCTTCTTTTTATTCCGTAGAATTTAATCCGGATGGAGATGCCGTCAGTGTGGATTCCGGCCTAAGCAGCCTTTATTCCAGGGAACAGTTAATCCAGATCAGCCAGGAACTGTCAAACAGAGAAAAACAGCAGGGAATCTATGATAATTTCATCTACAGCGTCACCGATCTTAACGGCCAAACCCTCGTAGCTTTAATGGATAACACACTTGTGACAGACAGTTTTACCACCCTTTTTCAAAATACCCTCCTGGTAGGATCCATTATGGCGCTGGTTTTGCTTCTTTGTTCCATTGTACTTGCCAGATGGATCATCCGGCCTTTGGAAGAAAGCGACCGGCAGCAAAGGCAGTTCCTTTCCGATGCCGGACACGAATTAAAAACACCCGTTTCTGTGGTAAACGCAAACGCAGAGCTTTTATCCCGCCAGATCGGCCCCAATCAGTGGCTGGAAAATATACAGTTTGAAAATAACCGCATGGCAGATCTGATCAGCCATCTGCTTCTTTTAGTCAGAACAGAACAAGTTCAAATTCCATTGGAACCTGTGGGGAAGAAATCATCACCTTCTCTGTTTTCTTTCCTATACGCCAGAGAAAATCCTGAGTTTACACCTGAAAATCCTTTTTATCATTAAACGCGATTATTTTGTGAATATTCTTTTGTTTTTCTTTTATATATCTAGTATTCACATTTATATATATTTATAGATAAGAAAGCGGAAAAAATCTTGACATTTCCCCTTTTTTTGCTATCATTTATTTATAAACAGTTTAAAAATAAAGCTTTATTCATAGAACGAACCACGCTTTCCTCCATTGCGCGAAAGGGCAGCAACTGACTGCTCATGGACTGTTCTGAAAAAGCATGAGAATTTTCATTTACAGGGAGGAATCTCATTGAACAAAATAATTTTTTTTATGAGGACACAAAAGAAAGCTGCCGGAAATTTGCCCAGGAATTTGCCGCACATGAAAATATCCAATGCCGAAAGGCATCCGACTATGCAAAGGAGCCTATCATCTTTGCTTCCAACGCAAGGATCGGTCTGATATTTGAGAGCAGTTCCGGAAAGATTCCCGGTGATATCGCCCACATTATCCAAAAATTAGTTGCGGACAAAACCAAAGACCATATGATCTTAGTGACCGGAGGCGGCCAGGAACTGCGTACTGTCAGAGCTGCGGCAATACAGGCGTTTTTAATTCTCTCACAGGTAAATAAACCCGCCGATCACCCCTGTTACAGCGATCATAAGCATAGGATTTACCTTCCACTTTCTCAGTGCAAAAAAAGAACCGGCAAATACTAAAACGGCAATCCAGTCTACCGCCATATCCGCTCCTAAAGTCTCGCTTCCTGTAAAGGCCAGCAAGAGAATGGAAACGGCTGCTGAAACGATCAGTCCCAGGGAACTTGCCTTCAGCCCGTTTAGCACTTCAAAAATATAATTGGAATCTCTGTGTTTCTTAAAAAAGCGGTACAAAAGATAAGATATGCAAATCCCAGAGATCACACATCCGCCCGTGGCGAGGATGGCACCCAGGATCCCCCCAATCTGTATCCCAATAAAAGTAGAAGTATTTACTGCCAAAGGTCCCGGTGTCATCTGGGATATGGTAATAATATCCGTAAAAGTTTTCTGGGATATCCATCCATAATGATCCACCACCTGTGCCTGGATCAGCGGAATGATCGCATAACCTCCTCCGATACTAAACAGCCCTATTTTAAAGAATACCCAGACAAGTTCTGCTAAATGCCCCATTTATTTCTCCTTTCTCATCCCTGCCCACACTCTAAGCACACATAACGCACAGCTTGCAAGCAGCACAAAGATTACATTCACATTGGTAAAAAAGCTTACTGCAAAAGACAGCACCACAAGTATATCTAAAAGTTTTGACTTTTGTTTCATAACCATGCTTGTCATATCCACTATAAAATCTACGATCAATGCCGCAACCCCTGCCTGCATTCCTTTTAATACGGCTCCTACCAGAGCGTTGGAGATCACAGCCGAATAGCACACAGAGACTACCGATAAGATCACCAGAGGCGGAATCACCGCACAGATACAACTGATCACCATTCCAGGAATCCCAGCTACACGGTATCCGGCAAGAGACACCAGATTCACCGCGATCGCCCCCGGCGTGGACTGGGCGATGGCGGCAATCTCCATCAGTTCCTCTTCATCGAAATATTCCTTTCCGTACACAAAATATTTTTTTACCATAGGTACTACCACATAACCTCCGCCAAAGGTAAAGGCGCTTATAAACAGATTCACACGTACCAGCCATAAATATAAACTTAGTTTTTCTTTCATTTTGATCCTCCCTGGATTTTCTTAGGCGGTCTCATTATATCACTTGTCTTGCAATCTTAAAAACGATATAATATTGTGAAATCCATTAGTTTTATTCATACCTAATATGTTCTGTGTAAAAGAAAGAAAGGAAAGCTATGCTGACACTCCGTCATTTAACCATTTTTAAAACCGTGGCTGAAACCGGTAATTTCACCAAAGCAGCCCAAAAACTCTATATCACCCAGTCTGCAGTATCCCATACCATACGGGAGCTGGAAGAATACACCGGAACCAGCCTCTTTGACCGTCTTTCCAGACAGGTGCGGCTGACCGCCCAGGGAAGGCTGCTCCTGGATGAAATCCTTCCCATCCTGGCCTCCTGTGACGCCCTGGAAGAAAGGATCCGCCATCTGGAAATGCAGGCTCCTCTGCGTATTGTATCCAGCATCACCATTGCTGCTTTCTTGCTTCCCAGGATTTTAAACCAGTTAAAAGAAAAGCTTCCGGATCTCCTTCCCTATGTCACTGTGGAAAGCGCTTCCGATGCCATCCGTACCTTGTCAAAAGGGGAAGCGGATATTGCTTTCCTGGAAGGAGCCCAGCCCCAGGGACCCTTTCATTGTATTCATTTTTCCGATTACTCCCTGGTAACAGTATGCGCTCCCGGCTATTTTAAAGAAAATGCTCCTGCCGCCCTTACCCTGGAAGAATTCATCCAGGAAAAACTCCTTTTAAGAGAACCGGGAAGCGCCATAAGAGATACGCTGGACAGCACGCTTTTTATCCTTGGGCATACCGCCCGCCCTTTATGGACCAGCGTCAATTCCACCGCCCTTTTGGAAGCGGCAAAAGCAGGACTGGGAATCACCGTCCTTCCTGAAATGCTTGTAAAAGAAGAAATAAAAAAAGGGACTCTTTTGCCCCTTCATATAGAAAATCTTGCCTTAAAAAATGATATGATCGCAGTATACCATAAGGACAAGTATCTCACTCCCGGTTTGACCACGCTCCTTTCATGTACAGTGAACGAATCCTTATCCTCTTAAAAATAAGCAGGGTGCCAGGGAATCTGACAGCCTGCTTATTTTCTATGCCCGTCTGTTTTCTTTAAAAAATGCCTCCGCTTCTCTCATAATTTCCTCTTCATCTAAAGTCAGCACTTTCCTGTCTCTCATAAGAAAACGTCCGTTTACCATAGAATCCCACACATCTTTGCTTTCTGTGCACTCTATAAGGGTATTTACCGGATTTTCCGTGGGATACAGATGGGGCTGCCGCCAGAGGATAGATATCATATCAGCTTTACAGCCAGCCTTTAAAAGGCCCAGTTCTCCCTTTTCTCCTAAAAGTTCCGCCCCTGCTTCCGTTGCCATAGAAAGGATTGTTTTTGCCGGCATTACTGCGGGGTCCGCATATTTACTTCCCCATACCGCGTTCATTACAGAACGGAATATTCTCATTTCATTCCACAGGCTTAACCCTCCGTGAGCCGCTCCGTCTGTACCAAGCCCTACACAGATTCCCTTTCCCAAAAGCGCAGGTGTCTCAGGGACGCCTTTCGCACAGTTGCTAAAGGGACAATGCACGATTTTTGCTCTCCGGCATGCAAGCAGCTCCTGTTCTTTCGGTGAAAGAAAGATCCCATGGGCCATAATGAAGTTTTCTCCCAGTACGTCCAGGGATTCCAGATATTCCACAGGACGGAGTTTATAGTTTTCCAGAGTATAGTTCACCTCTGCCGGATACTCGTTCATATGTGCCTGCAGGAAAGTCTCTCTTTCCTTTGCCCGCTCTGCCGCACCCTGGATAAGCGCCCTGGAACAATTCATCAAAGCGCGCAGGGAATAAAAGACTTTTAAATTTCCTTTTTTGTGAAATTTCTCATACAGTGTGTCCGTAGATTTCAGGGCTTCCTCCGTGGTCTGGCGAATGGAATCCGGAAAGTTTCCCCTGTCCATAGTAGAATAAGACAGGGCTCCGCGAAGTCCGGCTTTTTCATATACCACAGCAGCCTCTTCCATAAAATAGCTTCCCGCCTCTATAAACCCTGTAGTTCCTCCCTTTATCATCTCCAGGGCCGCCAGCGAAGCACTGATCCTCATTTTTTCTGCAGTCATACTGCTTTCAAAGGGAAGCATGATCCTTGTCCATATCATAGGCAGCTCATCCAGGACTGCCCCCTTAAGGAGCTGCTGTCCCGTATGCATATGCCCGTCCACCAGTCCCGGCATCCAAAGCTTTCCTTCCCCAGATACCGTCTCCGCCGCTGCATACTTCTTTTCCCTTTCCTTATCCGGGAGGATGTCCAGAATCCTTCCTTTATCTATGATTATGGACATATTTTCTTTTACTTCAAATTTCTGTGTAAGGCAGGCCGTATTTCTGATGGCAATTTCGCAGTCTCTCTTTTTTTCCATGATCTCTCCTTTTGTCTCCGTAACACAAACTATTAATTTAGAAACATTTTTTTCACACTTTTTTCAAATGGATATCACATACATTTCACATAGCTTAACTATTATTTACAACATAGAAAGCATTAGTCTTTCTTAAATATTTTTCTTTTTCATACGCGCCGGTACGAAAGTACCGGCCTCCTTCCATTTATAGAGAATTTTTATCGGAAAAGATCCCCTCACCGTCAAATTCCGGAATGAAACTTTCTTCCGCTGTTTTCCCTTCCTGGAAAAATCCATTTTTTATTCCCAGATCCAGGGCGGCCTGGAGTACTTTTTCATACTCCCGCTTTGTCACTTTCCGGTTCAATTCCTTATAAACTTCATTATGTACAACAGGGGTAAACTGGCTCATAATACTGATATAAACCATATCCCCATATTCCTGATGAAGGTATTTTAAAACCTCTATGGAATTTCTGGTATGTCCCGGCAGGATCAGATGTCTTACGATAGTTCCTCTTTTTATATATCCCTCTTCATCAAATTCACAGCTTCCCGTCTGTTCTGTCATCTCTTTTATAGCCGCCTTTGCAGTTTCAGGATAATCCGGCGCCTTGGAAAATTTTTCCGCCAATTCCTGATCCATATATTTAAAATCCGGAAGGTACACATCCACATACCCTTTAAGCAGCTTTAAAGTTTCTACTTTTTCATATCCGCTGGAATTATATACCACAGGCAGGTCCATTCCCCGATTTTTTGCATCCTCCAGGGCCGAGATGATCTGCGGTACATAATGGGTTCCTGTCACAAGATTAATATTCGCCGCTCCCTGCTGCCAAAGATCTATAAAAATATCCGCCAGACGTTTTAGGCTGATCTCCCCTCCCGCATGCCCTTTGGCAATCCTATGATTCTGGCAGAAGCAGCACCGCAGGCTGCATCCGGAAAAAAAGACTGCCCCGGAGCCCTTCTCTCCTGAAATACACGGTTCCTCCCACATATGCAAAGCGGCACGAGCAGCGATCACCGTGCTGTCCATGCCGCAATATCCTTTTTCTCCTTTTTGCCGGTTTACCTGGCAGGCTCTGGGACAGAGCTCACAATTTTCTAATATCTGCATATATATCCCTCTCTTGCTTTACCGCCGGAACAGTTCTCTTTATAACTAGTAAAGTGAATAACTAAGATATAGTATACCATTATTTTCCCCATTTTCAATCGCTCCATTTTTAAGTTTTTAGAAAAGTTTGACTAAATTTTATCTATTATTGACAATTCTTTTTAGATAAATTATACTGGAACCAAATCGGAATAAGTTGTTTGGACTGTCATAACATCTGGTTTTTTCTCTTCAATTATTCCAGATTTCAGCATTTTGTTCAGTACTATTCTTTTTTACTGACATGTCTAGTTGTGTCAAACCATCTTCTTACTTCTGACCTACTAAATTATACTACATAAAGAAAGGTGGTTTTTATGGAACAACATTTGTCACTCTTTTATGGCCTGTCGTTTTTGACTGCCGTCCTTGCATTTCTCTATGCTGTATACCTTTATCTCTGGGTAAAAAAACAGCCGGTTAAAAATGCTACGATCATTGAGGTTTCCAAACTTATAAAGGACGGCGCCAATACTTTCATGCGCCGGGAATACAGCATTCTTGCCAAATTTGCCGGAGTCATTGCCATAATTATTTTCATTCTCCTTCCTTCCCCCATCTGGGAAGGCCATTTTCTTACAAATTTATCTATGGCCATTGCCTACCTGTTTGGTACTGCGTTCTCTGCTATTGCCGGCAAGATCGGTATCATGGTTGCCACACATTCTAATTCCCGTGCGGCAGAAGGCGCAAAGGAAGGAATAAAACCTGCCTTTCTCATCGGTTTCAGGGGCGGCGCTGTTATGGGACTGCTGGTGGTTGGATGCTCCCTGTTCGGCGTTGCTGCAGTATTGATGATCGCAGGGGACTCATCTATCCTTCTTGGTTTCTCCTTCGGCGCAAGCTCCCTGGCTCTGTTTGCCAAAGCAGGCGGCGGTATTTTCACAAAGACTGCCGATGTCTCTGCCGATCTTACCGGTAAGGTAGAGCTTGGAATCCCGGAAGACGATCCCCGTAATCCCGCTGTTATCGCAGATAATGTAGGAGACAATGTGGGCGATGTTGCAGGAATGGGTGCGGACTTATTTGACTCTAATGTAGCTGCCATGGCATCCGCTCTTGTTATCGCGGAATCTCTTTCCGGAACCGGCCTGAATAATGTTTCCATGGTATTTTGTTATGCGATCTTAGGGCTTCTTTCTTCTATCATCGGTATCGCTACCGCAAAGATCGGGAAAAACGGAAATCCTACCCGCGCCCTGAACTCTTCTACCTACGTTACCACAGGGATTTTCCTGGTGCTTACCGCTGTGGCCACTGCTTTATGTCCGGGATTTTCCTGGAGGATCTGGGGTGCTTCCGCTACCGGTCTTCTGGTAGGTGTGATCATCGGAATCACCACCGATTACTTTACAGATGACAGCAAACCTATTGTAAAACGTGTCGCCCATGCGTCTGGATCCGGTCCGGCATTTACCGTACTTTCCGGTGTTTCCTATGGCTTTATCTCTGCCCTTCCGGCAATGGTAGGCATTGCGGTTTCCGCTTTGATCGCTTATCAGCTTTGCGCTCCTATCGGCGATGGATATGCTATCTTCGGAATCTCTATGGCAGCAGTTGGAATGCTCTCCATCGTAGGTATGATCATCTCCAATGACGCTTACGGTCCCATCGTAGACAATGCAAGAGGCTTGGCGGAAATGGGCGGATTAGGTGAAGAGACCATTATGACCGCCGATGAGCTGGACAGCGCCGGAAATACGGTAAAAGCTGTCACAAAAGGCTTTTCTATAGGTGCCGCAGGGCTTACGGTCATCTCCCTTTTAGGAGCTTTCATGTCTGAGGCAAACGCTGCCCTGGCTAATGCTGGAAAAGAACTGATCACAGGTTTTGATATTATGGAACCTACCGTTTTCTTCGGCATCCTGATCGGTGCGGCTATCCCGGCTGTTTTTTCCGCTATGCTGATTCTTGGCGTGGATAAAAACGCACAGCGTATGGTAGCAGAAATCCATCGCCAGTTTAACTCCATCCCAGGACTTAAAGCTGGTAAAAAAGGTGTAAAGCCTGACTACGGAAAATGTATTGATATTGCTACCTCAGGGGCTTTAAAAGAACTGATCCCGGCAGGGCTTATGACGATCATCTCTACTTTGATCGTTGGATTTATCGGAGGCCCGAAATCAATCGGCGGTTTCCTTCTGGGAAATATCACCAGCGGTCTTCTCCTTGCTCTGTTTATGTCCAACGCAGGCGGACTTTGGGATAATGCAAAGAAATATGTAGAAGCAGGCAATGAAGGCGGAAAAGGAAGCGAAGCACATAAAGCAGCCGTGATCGGCGATACGGTAGGCGATCCGTTTAAAGATACTGCCGGACCTTCCATCAATACCCAGATCACTGTTGTCTCCCTGGTTTCTTCCCTGATGTCCACACTGTTTGTGGCGTTCTCCATCTTTGGTTAAATCTTGCCTATAATGTACATAAAAGGGGCTGTCGCACCTCTGCGGCAGCCCCTCTTCTTGGCTTTTATGCTTCCAATTTTATTTTTTCTTATCTTTATTTTCCCTTTTCAGAATCACCAGCGACAATATGCCTGCCAGCAGCGAGGTTCCCCCGAAGTTCAGCCAGATTCCGTTAAGCCCCAGCGGCCATAGTGCCCCCACAAGGATCACCGGAAAGATCAGGGCTGTCGAAAGAGAAATGATAGCGGCTTCCTTTGCCTTTCCCATCGCCACCATATAGCTTTGTGTGGCAAAAGAAAACCATCTGGTCACATATGTAATGGCGAACAGCTGCATTGCTAAACGGGCCATTTCCATAAAGGCATGATCCGGAGCACTCACAAACAGCCTTGTAACCGTATCTGGGAAAAGAAACATCACTGCCGCGGAAAGCAAAGATATTATCGCGCTGGCACAGTAGCAGCACTTTTCAATGGCTTTGATGCGTCCATGATTTCCTGCTCCCAAATTATAGCTTACCGCAGGCTGGAGGGAATCGCACATACCATAAAGGAGAGGCTGCACAAAACCATCCGCATACATTAAAATACCATACATAGATACCGCCTGGGCGCCGCCCATGCGCAGCAGCAGAAAATTCATAAGAATCGATGTGATACGTCCGGCAATGTTATTCAGGAAGTTCGGGCTGCCGCAGCTGACAATCCGTTTTATCATATCCGCTGAAAATTTCGGCCTGCAGAAATGAAGCTGCATTTTTCCTCTGAAGAACGGATAAAAAGCGATCAGCGCGCTGACAAACATTCCTGTACAGGTAGCCAATCCGGCTCCCCAGATTCCCCAACGGAACACATATAAAAATGTAAATTCCAAAACCCCGGTTAAAACTGACATAAAAATATTTAAAAACATGCTTTCCCTTATCTTTCCGCAGATTCTCAGATAATTATCCACGGCAAAGATAATGGTGGTCACAGGCGCCCCCATGGCATATACCCTGAGATACTGGACCGCATATGTCAAAAGTTCCCCTTCTGCTCCCATAGCCCTTAGAAGGGCCGGGGCCAGTATGAATAAAACCGCTCCTAAAAGTACACCCGTACCCACGATCATCAGACAGGCACAGGTAAAAATATTATTTGCTTCCTTTTCTTTTTTCTTTCCCAAGTTTATAGAAATAGGAACTGCGGAACCTACACCGATCAGATCCGCCAATGAAAAATTAATGATTACAAAAGGCATTGCCAGATTCAGCGCCGCAAATGCCGCTTCTCCTAAAATCTGCCCCACCAGGATCCCATCGATCAACTGATACAGGGCAGATGCCAGCATACTGACCGCCCCCGGTACAGACGCAATAAAAAAGAGTTTCAGGGGGGATACTTTTGTAAATAATGTCCTTGAATCCATAAACGTTTTTTGTATTCTGTCTTTTCAGCCAGACAGTTACTGCTCCTCCTTGTCTAATATTTCTCTGTGAAAGGCATCTCTTAAGTAGCTGGTAAAGGTCTCCAGTCCTTTTATCAGTTCCGGAGAATATTCTTCCATTGTTTTACGCATGGCTATTTCCTCTGCCGTGTACACATCTTTAAGGATCCTTTCTGCATACTTCCTTCCTTTTTCTGTAAGAACAATCTGTTTTTCCTTTTTATGGCCATCACTTTCCAGAAGCACATAACCCTGGGCCACGCACTCCTTCACAATAGTGTTTATGGTCGTGCGTGGGATGAGGCACTCCTCGCTGATCTCCTTTTGCGAATGCGGCTTTCCATCATTCAGCGTATAAAATAAGGACAGCATATTATTTTTAATTTTTAATTTTCTGGCTGCCATATAATATATCCCATCAATCTGATTCATGCAGAGATACAGCCTATCAAGATAATCTCTATTTTCGTCCATCAAACCACCTTTCCATTTTCTGTTTTTACTTCCATCCTCCGTGTTTTTAATACGAATTCGGATTTTACTTTGTATTCTATTATAATACGGATTCGGATTAATGGCAAGACATACTTCAACTAAATTTACACAATTTTTTCAAATATTTTCAAAATATCCTATTCCTTTGATAATGTCTCGATCGTCCCTTGGATATCCCCACAGAAAAAGCTGTCGTATCTTGGATATCTTTCCACAGACATGACAGCCTTACTGCATTTTCTTATTCAGGATCCTGGATCTCCCGGATCAGATTTACCATTTCAATGGCGCCTTCTCCACAGTCGTAGCCTTTATTTCTAGCTTTTGTCCCGGCCCTTTCTATGGCTTGTGCTTCCCCTGATCACTGCGCCAAGGCAGATCACAGCCTGATACTTCCCGCTGGCAGCCATTTTCGATGCAATAAGAGGTATCTCAAAAGCCCCGGATATGTTTTCATAATAAGCCTCTCCTTTTTCCTTAATATTGGAACATATGCCTCATTTTTCTTTGCTTAGTCAAAAGATACTTTCGGTCGTACCGGATGGCATCCATTTGGATGGCCCCACTTTCCTCTTTCCGATGCGCTGGCTGCGTCAATAATTTTTCAGGCAAAAGAAAAAGCCCCAAGCAATACGCTCAGGGCAAAATTCCATCTTCCTTCTCATCCATCCTAAAAAAATAAAAGCTCTGAAACAGTTTCCCATTTCAGAGCAATACCTTTTCATAAAAATAAGACTTTTCGAATTCCAT
>DWYZ01000270.1 GCA_019118425.1 Candidatus Blautia faecavium
ACCGCTGCGCACACAAAAGGATTTCCACCATATGTCGTTCCATGATCTCCAGGCTTCAAGGAGGCTGCCGCCGCCTTTTCATTCAAGACAAACGCTCCTACCGGAACACCGCTTCCCAACGCCTTGGCACAGGTCATAATATCCGGCTTAACCCCATAGGCCTGCCATGCGAAATAGCTTCCGGTCCGTCCCATGCCGCACTGGATCTCATCAAAGATCAGCAGAATATCCTTTTCATCGCAAAGCTGACGAAGTCCTTCCAGGAAGCTTTGCTCTGCCGGATAGATTCCTCCCTCTCCCTGGATCACCTCTGTAATGATCGCGCAGGTTTTATCAGTAACCTGGGCTTTTACACTCTCCAGGTCATTAAAATCCGCGAACTTCACTCCTCCCATCAAAGGCTCAAAAGGTTCCCTGTAATGAGCGTTTCCTGTAACAGACAAAGCTCCGATACTTCTTCCATGGAAAGAATGGTTCATGGCAATGATCTCATGCCCTGCATGTCCGTCTCTTTCGTAAGCATATTTTTTTGCCGCCTTTAACGCCCCTTCTATAGCCTCGGTTCCGCTGTTGGTAAAAAAGGCCTTGGAAAGTCCGCTTGCCAGCACCAGCTTTGCCCCGGCTTCACTCATTGGTTCATTGTAATATAAATTAGAAATATGAATAAGCTTGTCTATCTGCTCCTTAAGGGCTTCATCATAGCCCGGATAATGATATCCTAAAGCATTTACAGCAATACCTGCCGCACAGTCCAGATATTTTTTTCCTTCTGTATCATACAGATAGCAGCCCTCTCCCCGTTCAAAAACAACAGGGAAACGAATATATGTGTGCAGAATATTTACTTCTGCCTCTTCTATTTGTTCACGCATGTTCATGATAATATTTCTCCCCATCTTCTCGTAATATAGCGGTTCCGATACCTTTGTTGGTAAAGATTTCCAGAAGCAGGCTGTGCGGGATCCTTCCGTCTAAGATATGCACCCGGTTCACCCCGTTTTCAATGGCGTCAATGCAGTTGCGCAGCTTAGGGATCATACCGCCTCCCACATATCCTTCCGAGATCAGCTCCTCCGCTTCATGGACATGGAGCTCTGAGATCAATGTGGAGGGATCGTTCTGATCCTTATACACGCCTTCGATATCTGAAAGGAAGGCCAGCTTTTCCGCATGAACCGCCTCTGCAATGGCACAGGCAGCATCGTCCGCATTAATGTTGTAAGTAGCAAAATTTTCATCATACCCCACTGGAAATACAATGGGAAGGAAATCCTTTTCCAAAAGATCCTGAAGAATCTTAGGCTGTACACAGGTAATCTCTCCCACATAGCCGATATCTTCCCCGCCGGAAAGCTTCTTCCTGCACTGAAGGAGTCCTCCGTCCTTTCCGCTGATCCCCACAGCCTTTACTCCAAGAGACTGTACCAGGGTCACAAGCTCTTTATTTACCTTTCCAAGGACCATCTCAGCAATCTCCATGGTATCCTTATCCGTCACCCGAAGGCCATTGACAAACTTGGCTTCCATTCCTACCTTCTCTACCCAGCGGCTGATCTCCTTGCCTCCGCCGTGGACAATGATAGGCTTAAAGCCTACCAGTTTTAAAAGCACTACGTCCTTAATGACATTTGCCTTCAATGTTTCGTCCAGCATAGCGCTCCCGCCATACTTAACCACTACGATCTTACGATTAAAGCGCTGGATATAAGGAAGAGCCTCGATCAGCACCTCTGCCTTTTCCAGATATTTTTGTTTAACCATACTTCTTCTCCTTTTTCTTTCCCTGATCAGGAAGGTTACCGCTCAACTTACGACCGTCAAGAACGATAATCTGCGTTGATCTTTACATAATCATAAGTGAGGTCACAGCCCCAGGCCACCGCGCTCGCCTCTCCCATTTTTATATCGGCAATGGCGGTCACCTCGTCCTCGGACAAAATCTTTGTGGCTTCCTCCTCACTATATCCAGTGGAAACTCCATTTTCAATGATTTTTATCTTTCCTGCCTTGCTTTCAAAATACAGATCCACTTTTTCCGGATCAAACTGTACGCCGGAATAGCCCAAAGCACATAAGATCCTTCCCCAGTTCGCATCGTGGCCGTAGATAGCCGCCTTCGTAAGAGACGAGGTTACTACGGACTTACTTAAGGTTACCGCGTCTTCTTTTGTCAGGGCGCCGATCACCTTTACCTCAAACAGGGCAGTCGCCCCCTCTCCGTCCCCGGCGATCTTTTTTGCCAGGTAGGTGTTGATATAATTCAAAGCCTTTTTAAAGACAGCGTAGTCTTCATTCTTTTCTGTGATCTTTGGATTTCCCGCCAGGCCATTCGCTAAAAGGAGCACTGTATCATTTGTGGAAGTATCTCCGTCCACAGAGACCATATTGTAGGTATCCTTGACGTCCTCACTTAACGCTTCCTGTAAAAGTTCCTTGGTTATATCCGCATCTGTGGTAACAAAACTAAGCATTGTACACATATTCGGATGTATCATGCCGGAGCCCTTGCACATGCCTCCTATGGTCACCGTTTTTCCGCCGATTTCTATTTGTACGGCAATCTCCTTCTTCACCGTATCTGTAGTCATAATGGCCTGGGCCGCCGCTGTTCCTGCTTCTAAAGATGAGGAAAGCTCTCCGGCCATAGCCTCCACGCCTTTGGCAATCCGGTCTATAGGCAGCTGCATCCCGATCACGCCTGTAGATGCTACCAGCACACTGTCTGCCTCAATACCTAATGCTTTCGCCGCAGCATTCGCCGTAGCGGCGCAGTATCCGTATCCTTCCTGCCCTGTGCAGGCGTTGGCAATTCCGCTGTTGCACACCACTGCCTTTACAAAGGGGTGGTGATACACGATTTCCTGGTCCCATTTCACCGGAGCCGCCTTTACCACATTGGTAGTAAAAGTTCCCGCGGACACACAGGGCGTTTCGCTGTAAATCATCGCCATATC
>DWYZ01000271.1 GCA_019118425.1 Candidatus Blautia faecavium
TTCCTTTTTGCAAGATAATACCCTGTCAAAATCCTGTTTTTGTCCGGTTCAGACGCATGGATTTACGAAGGACTGCCGCCTCGTAACGTGCCCGTTCCGCTTCTGTGGTGAGGATAAGGCCTGGAACAGTCATTGGTCTTTCCTTCTCATCCACAGCCACCATAACGAAAAACGCCCGGTTTACCGAATACCGCATTCCGTCTGAGCGTTCTACATAAGAATCGATTTCCACTTCCATAGAAGAATTTCCCACATAAGTCACATAACCGATCAGCACCAAAAGTTCTCCTTCATAGGTAGGCTCTTTAAACTGTAAATTATCAATTGCCGCTGTAGTGACCCGGTTCGTTCCCGCATGGCGCATAGCCACTACACCAGCCACTTCGTCCACCCACTGCATGAGCATTCCTCCGAACAGTCTTCCTCCTGCGTTTAAATGAGGCCTCATGATCAAATGCACCTGTTCCGTCCTGGAGTCCTCCACCTTCTTCATTGGCCGTTCTTTATTTTCCATTTTTTCTCCTTTCTGACGCACTGGCTGCGTTAATAATAGCAGATTTGGAAGTTTACTTCTAAACTTTCCTCCTTCTGGGAATCTTCAATAGCTCCACCGTACATGACTCCCATTTTTCCCTTTCTTTACCAAAAGTTTATTCTCAATCTGTTCTTTCAGTTCCTGAACATGGGAAATAATCCCAATAAGGCGGTCCTCTCCAGAAAGTTCATAGAGAACCCGGATCGCCTGCTCTCTGGCATGGTCATCCAGAGCCCCAAATCCCTCATCTATAAAAAGCGTATCCAACCGTACGGCTCCCACGCTGTCCGCTACTACATCCGCCATTCCCAGCGCCATGGCAAGAGCCGCCATAAAAGACTCTCCTCCTGACAACGTCTTTACATCTCTGGCAGACTCCGTAGCTAAACTATATACATCCAGATCCAGGCCGGCTTTTCCCTGCATGGACAGCTTATCCAATTCCCTGCATTGTAATAAAAACTGGCCTTGTGACATCTGCATCAGCCGGACATTCGCCCGCTGTACCACGCGCTGGAAATACTGCCTTTGGACATAAGACTCAAAATCCAGCTTCACGCTGCCGGCAAGTGTCCCGCAGGCAGTCTGGCTTAAATGCCGCACCAGGACAAAACGCTCCTTTTTCTCCTCATATTCCTCCTGGTATGTTTCTAACAGTTCCCGTGTCCTTTTATTTGACTCTAATCGGCTGAAATATTCCCGATACTCTCTTTCTGTCCGCTCTTCCTGAAGCGTTAAGGCCTGGATTTCTTTTTCCAGTTCTCCTACTATATTTCTCAGCAGCTCCTCGGATGCTTCCCGGCTTTCCAGGGCCTGCCACTCAGCCAAAAGCTTCTCTTTTTGTTCCTTTGCTGCCTGCTGCCCGCCGCGGATCCGTTCGGTCTGGCGGATAAAGTCCTCCAGCACCTGTTCCGCCTCCTTTTGTTCCCTTACAGCCTGCTGGTTTTCCTTTTCCAGAGCAGCCCTTTTTTCTTTGAAAGCAGCGTTCATCTCCTGGCAGGTTCTTTTTAAACTTTCCTCTTCTTCTTTCGTCTGTGACAAAGCATCCTCTGTATGAGATTTCCACTTTCTGTCAGCAGACGAAAAATCTTCTCCGAAAAGCCGCCGTCCTTCCTGTTCTAATCCGGCTAAAATGCCATGTACCGTCCTTTCGGCTTCCTGGTAGTCGGTTCCTGCCTGCTCCCGCAATTTTTCCTGCTTTACCGTCTTCTTTTTCGCTGTGTTCAGCTGACTTTGACTGGGAGCGAAGGAAGCCGGAAGCGCCGGTTCCGGATGGCTGGTGCTTCCGCACACAGGGCAGGGAACGCCATCTTTCAGCTCTCTCGCCAGGATCCCGGCCTGTTCCCTGAAAAATGCCTCATACATTTCTTCATACTCTTTCCTGCTTTCCAGATATTCTTTATTGGCCTGCTCCCAGTTTAGGGCAAGAGTCCTTTTCTCTTTCTCACCTTGATCGGCCCTGTTCCATATTTCCTTAAGCACCTTAAGCTCTTCGCTTCTTTTTTCAAGGATACTTTGCTGTTCCTCATAGCTTCTTTTTTTATTATCCCGCTCTCTTATAAGAGTATCCAAAGCCTCTTCTGTCTCTTTTTGCCTGGCTCTGGCCTTTTCCTCCTCTTTTCCCAGCACTGCCTCTTTCGGAAGATTCTCCTGCAGCCATTTTTCCTGGCTGGCAAGATGTTTTTCCGTTTCAAGAAGGGAATGGGCCAGCTCCTTTTTCCTCCCGGCAGACCGCAGCTGCTCTTCCAGATCCTTCCGTTTTTTTTCCAGTTCCCGGCTGTGTTTTTTATCTTCTTCTATGAATGCTTCCAGGCAGGCGATGGCTTTTTTTATATCTGCCTGTTCTTTCATCCTGGACAATTCTGCTTTTTCTTCCTGCTCCTTCGGACAAAGGATACGGCCTATCTGTTCCTGGCAGGCGTTTTCCAGATCTTTAAGTTCTCCATAGCCTTCTTTTTCCTGTCTGCGCAGCTCCTCCTGAATCTTTCCATAGATCCTGGTATCAAATAACTTAGAAAAAATTTCCTTTCTCTCTTCTGATCTTGCTAAAAGAAGCTTTAAAAAATCTCCCTGGGCGATCATGGCCATCTGTAAAAACTGCCTGGCGTCCATCCCAAGGATTTCCTCCAATTTTTTATTTATCTGTTTTTTATTTCCTTTAAATGCGCTCCCATCCGGCAGAAACAGCTCTGCTTTCGATTTTTCCTGGGTCTTTTTCGGATTCCCGTTCTTGTCCTTTCGCAGGCTCTCTCTTTCGTAATCCGGATTGCGCACCACCCGGTAGTTTTCTCCCCTGCAGGAAAAGCACAGCTCCACGAAGGTAGGCGTACGCAGATCCGCATACTCGCTGCGCATCATATTCCCGTCTCTTACCCCTCCGCTGGTCCTGTCGTAAAGAGCATAGACGATCCCGTCAAAGATCGTAGTCTTTCCGGCCCCGGTATCTCCCGTAACCAGAAAGATCCCTTTCTCCATCCGGGAAAAATCAATCGTCTCCTCTCCCCCATAGGAGCCAAAGGCAGACATGGTCAGCCGAATCGGTCTCATTCCTCCACCTCCTGTATTCTTTCCAGCATTTCCTGAAGGATGTCCCTTTCCTTTTCCGTCCAGGAGCTTCCATGGATCTCCTGATAAAATTTTCCGAACATCTGAAGCGGATCTTCTGTAAGCTGAGGCTCCTTCAGCTCTTTTAACTGCGTTTTTGTTCTTGTATTGTCTATCTTAAGTTCTAAAAGATTGGGAAATACCCGGATCAATTGTTCCCGCGGCTGATAAGGCAGCTTTTCGTCTGTCAAAGTAATGCTGACATAATCCTTGCAGCCAAGCTCCATGATCTCCTTTAATTCTCCGGCAATGCAAAGGACATTCCTTACAGGATGCAGCGGAAGCGTCTCGATCAGCGGCGGTTCTCCCTTTTTCCCCAGAGTCACCACAGTCACACTTTTTTCATCTTCACTTTCAGACACAGAATATTTAAGAGGCGTCCCACAGTAACGGAAGCGTTCTTCCCCTACAAACTGCGCCTTATGGATATGTCCCATTGCCACATAATCAAAATCTTTGACAGCGGAAATATCCACATTTCCGGTTCCTCCCACATACACCGTCTCCGACGCGCTGCGTACAGGCTCCTTTCCCGCCGCCGTAAAAAACTGATGGCTTACCAGAACATTTCTCTCTTTCACGTCTATTTCTTCTCTTTTTAATATCTTTTCCACAGCCTCGGTATAGGAAGAAAGTTCTTCTTCTCCTAAAATCTCCCTTACATAAACCGGTTTTAAAAAAGGCAGGAGCCAAAAGCATACGTTTCCCCATTCATCCTGAAAGGCCACTTTTTTCAAGTGATCCTCTTCCCTTTGAGGAAGGTTTCCCCCTATGTACAGCCCCTGCTTTTCTAAAAGGGAGCTGGCGAATTCCAGCCTCTCCGGTGAATCATGGTTTCCGCTGATCAATAACACTGGTATTCCCAATTCCGCCGCCTTTCGGATAAAACCGTCAAAAACAGCCACTGCTTCCCCGGAAGGGACGCTTTTATCATAAACGTCCCCGGCGATCACAATGGCTTGCGGCTTTATTTCCTCTGCATAAGACAAGATCTCCTTCAGGATTCCTTCCTGCTCTTCTTTAAGAGAATAAAAATGCAGCTGCTTTCCTATATGCAGATCTGATAAATGAAAAAACTTCATAGACACTCCTTACAGATTTTTCACCTTAAAGTTCCGTTCTGCTTCTCTTCTCTGGTCTTTTTTCGCAATATCCTGCCTCTTATCGTAAAGCTTCTTGCCTCTGGCCAGACCTACCTCGACCTTTACCAGGCTGTCTTTAAAATAAACTTTTAAAGGAACCAAGGTAAGTCCTTTTTCCTTTAGTTTTCCTTCTATTTTATTGATTTCATACCTGTGAAGGAGAAGCTTCCTCACCCTTAGAGGAT
>DWYZ01000272.1 GCA_019118425.1 Candidatus Blautia faecavium
GCAGTCACTATTTTAGGAAATATCCTGGACAACGCCCTGCACGCCTGTACAAGGTGGGAGCAGCCCTGCGAGATAAAATTTTCTTTGATCTACCAGCAGCACACCCTTCTGATCCATATGGAAAATCCATGTAAAGAAGAAGTGCGAAAGCCCTATGGCACCGGCATGCAAAATGTAGTAAAGGCTGCCGAAAGATATTCCGGAACTGTGCAGACCCAGGTGAAAGACCAGTTGTATATTACAGATATTGTGCTGTATCACCTTTGATCAGAGGCTGCTCACAATAAAAAATCCCGGCTGCTCTGCACCGGGATTTTTATTATGTTTTCTTAATGAAGAAGATTTCATCAGCGATTTATTTCTCCCACGCCCGAATACGGTACGTTACTCCGAGACTTTCGCAAATGCCGCGGCAGCGCTCTTCTTCTTCCTTTGTAAGAGTCGTATCCACTGTAGTCATCACTACATTAGGAACATATTTTTTACTTTCCCGGGCAAAATCAAGCATTGCCTGAAAAGATTTTTTTCCAAACTTCGGCCGTACCAGCCTGTTGTATTCCTCTGCATCCGGTGTATTTAGACTGATGGACAAAGTATCGATCAGGCCCTTAAATAATGGTGTGATGTCTTTTCCATGGATAAGATTTCCTAGACCATTTGTATTGATCCGTATCTTTTTCCCATACTGTTCTTTGACGAAACGAGCTGTTTCCAGCAGTACCTCCAGTGCCTCTGTAGGCTCCCCAAAGCCGCAGAATACTACTTCCTCATATTCATCCATATTAAACTTTTCAAATTCCGCCTTTACCTCTTCAAAGGTCGGCGTATGTGCAAGCCACAAAGAACCGGAATCGTCCATGCTCTCTCTGTTCTGCCTAAGACAGAAGGTACAGGCACAGGGACATTTATTCGTCAGATTCACATATAAATTATGATGTACCTTATATAAAATCGTCATAGCCGTATGCTTCATGTTTTCCTCCTTTTGCCGCATATACTGCGTCCATAATGGCAGATGCGGAAGTTTTCTTCCACACACTCTCTTCCTTCCCTACTTTAAGCTTCCCAGCAGTTCCTCAAAACAAACGCCGTCTGTCAAAGGCAGATCCATTTCTATAGATTTCTCAATGCACTTTTTTATAAACAAAGACGCCTTTCGTACAGATTCTCCGAAGGGAACCTGATTTACCGCGTCCGCCGCTATAATCGCCGCAAAAATATCCCCGGTTCCCGAACGCTGAGTGCCTACTTTATGCGTCCTTCGTATCTTCCCCGGGCCGCCCTTTTCATAGCAGAAATTCGCGATAAATTCTCCCTGTACGATACCGGTAATTACAATTTTTTCCGGCCCCATACCGCAAAGTCTCTCCGCTAAAGCCACAATCTCTTTCATGCGCCATTTATCCCCATGATAAGGCGTATCTGTTAAAATACATGCCTCCGTCAGATTAGGCGTCAAAATATCCGCATAACCCACAAGCCTTTTCATCTCCTGGCACATCTGCGGCGTGTAAGTAGGGTAAGGTTTTCCATAATCTCCCATTACAGGATCTACAACGATCACTGTATCTTCCCCGGCAAATTCTTCAAAAAATTTTATTACAATCTGAATCTGTTCCCTGGATCCTAAAAATCCTGTGCTGATCCCGGAAAAACGAAGCCCCAGTTTTTTCCATTCCTCCATATATGGCTCCATCCGGTCTGTGTAATCCTCGAAAAAGTAGCTTTCAAACCCTGTATGGTTTGAAAAAATCGAGGTGGGAAGTGGACAGCATTGTATCTTCAGAGTGGAAATAATGGGCAGCGCCACTGCGATGGAGCAGCGTCCAAATCCTGAAAAGTCGTTAATGACTGCGATTTTTTTCTGATGGTTATGGTCTGTCTGCATTTTCTGTCACTTCTTTTCTTTTTGTATTTGTTATGGTTTCTTTCTCTTTCCCGGCTGTACGCGCCCGGGTTCGCTTTCTTTTGCTGCTAATTATCATAACGAAAAAGTGACATCTTTAAAATATCCAAATTTATGCATTTTTAAAATGACAGTTTAAGAAATCTTTAGTTCCTGGATCAGTTCTTTCCCTTGTACCCGGGTCATGGAGGCGGCATTTTCATATTTTTTCAGGATCCGCTCCAGACTGGCCAGCCCTAATCCTCGGTTTTTTCCTTTCGTAGAGTACCCTTCCTGGAATATTTTCTTTACGTCCACATCCTTTTGTATGGTATTGCCAACCAGGATCGTAAGTCCTTCTTCCTGCTGGCTGAAGACCAAGGTGACCTTTCCATCCTTCTGATCCGAGGCCGCCTCTATCGCATTGTCCACAAGGATTCCCACACAGCGGTTCAAATCCATCGCGTTCATAGCCGGCTCCTTTACCGGACGCATCACCTCAAGGCGGCAGCAGATACCTAATTCCTGCATCCGAGCCAGTTTGGACAAAATCAGGCTTTTCAGCTCCGCCTGGTGAAGATTGGCAAGGTGGGTTGTCTGTAAGATCTGCCGTCCCAGTGTGGCCTCAAAGCTGTCCACCGTATCTTCAAGGAACTGCATTACCCCTTCTGTGTTTCCTTCCTTCGCCTTCAGGACTACACCTGAGATCATGTTTTTATAATCATGGCGATACATCCGCACTTCCTTCTGAAGTTCCTCCAAACTTCCAATGTACATCTGCTGCTGCATCAGGATCATATCCTGAAGTTCTTCCTTTTGCTTATGCCGGGTATAAAAGGTCACATATAAAAGCAAAAAAAGGAATAAAACGGTAAGTATCCAGGTCTGGTAGGGCATCTGAGTCAAAATTCCCGATATCCAGCTGGAAAAAAGCATATGGATATAATACGATTCCGCCAGCAAAACGGACACCGCCAAAAGCATGATCCGCCGGGAACGCTTTCGAGTAAAATACTCTAAGCACTCCGATACTCCGATCCGGTAAAACAATTTCGCCATGCCCCAGCATAAGAACGCACAGAGCAATGCGGAAAAAAGACTGGACCGGTTAAAGCTGGATGAAATCACAAAAGAACCTGTATAAATCTGATAATAACAAAAAAAGCCAATACAGGACGCGGTAATGCCCCGCACAAGATCCCGTTCATAAACCGCCAGGATTACCAGTGTATTGACCGCGAGAGCTAATAGATCAGTCAAAAACATCATCCATGTCCTGCCTAGTGTGTTCACAATGATATAATAAATCACGCTGACCGCAGAAAGATCCACTATACCGGAAACCAATAGAATTTTCTTCCATCGTATGGGATACCCTAAAACAGCTGGCGCGGAAAGAAAAAAAGCCATTTCTGTAAAAAAGCTGGCCAGCATATAAGCAAAAAAAGCCTGTCCCAGTTCCATCATCCCTTCCTCCTACTCACTAAGCAGACCAAGCAGCTTTGATTTCATATTTCTGGCTACCAGACATCTGCCCTGATTTTTCATGATCACTGTATTCTCTTTTAACAGCAGTTCCTCCACCTGATCAAGGTTTACAAGAAAAGCCCTGTGGGAACGAAAAAAGCGTGCTCCCAGCGCGGCTTGGATTTCTGACAGCTTTCCGGGAAATTCCAGGATCTCCTTTTCTGTGTATAAAATAACCTTATGTGCTCTTGGGGAGGTTTCGAAATAATAAATTTCATCTATCGGGATCTGTCTTAGAGTATCCATAAAGCGTATGGTATAATATTCCCGGTCTCCTCGTTTTCCCTGGCTTTCCAGGCGCTGTACAAGTTCCGTCAGACAGCCGCAGATGGATGCCTGCATTTTTTCTTCATTGTCTTTTACAATATAATCCAAGGCTTCGATATGATACTGAAAAGTACGAAAGGCCAGATCTCCAAAGGCTGTAATATAAATGATCGTAGCCCCATTGTCCCGCATCCGTATCTGTCTTCCCAGCTCAAAACCGTCCAAAGAAGCCCCCTTAAGCTCCACATCCAAAAAATACACGCCTCCTTGTGAGGCAAACTTTAGAATTTCTTCTGGATCCCCTGCAATTTTAGCTATCTCCATATCGTATCCGTGGATCAGAATCTGTTTGCGGACCACATCCTCGATCTGCCCGCGTATCGTTGGATCATCGTCACATATGTATATCTGCAGCATATTGACACCAGTATGTATGGACTGCTTCTATACATAAGTCTGTCCATACTTATTTCCTTCCATTTTATTGCTGTTTTACGCTTTTCCAATTATAATATCCCAATACAGGCAAGTCAATCTGAGGGAGGATTTTTTCCATTTTCCATTATGCCCGGGGCGAAAATCATGGCCGGTCCGCCAATGGCAGACCGGCCATGATTTTCAGTCTTTCCAGATAAATTTATGATTAATAGACTCTCCGCCGTCCACAACAATACATTGTCCTGTACAAAAGGTGTTCGTAACCGTCAAAAAATATGCCCACTGGGCAATTTCCTCCGGTGTGGCCCACTTTTTTAAAGGAGTTTCTTCCATGATCTGCGCCCATAGTTCTTCATCCTCCATCACACAAGCGTTCAATGGCGTCAGCACTCCGCCGGGATCCAGGCTGTTGCAGGTGGCTTTGAACTTTGCCACACGCATTGCTGTATTCTTTGTATAGGCCAGCACTCCGCCTTTGCTGGCACAGTATTCTGGAAATTCCGATCCTGTATGGGCGCTTGCCGATCCTATATTTAAAATTCCGCGGATCTGATCCTGTATGCCGTATTTTTCAGTAAGAAAAATCAAGGCTTTTAAATTAATCTCAATATCATCCTCATTCTGGGTTCCGGCATTATTGATCAAAATTTGAACCCCTGGAACTTCCGGCAGATGGTCACGGTCACGGATGTCTACCTGGTAATGTGTATAGTTTTCATGTATGATTCCGGCTTCCTGCCGGTCAATTCCTATTACTTCATGGCCTTCTTTTAAAAAAAGCGCAGCAATTGCTTTTCCTATTCCCTGTGAAGTACCTGTTATCAATGTTTTCATCTTTTCCTCCTTTTTTAACGCACTTTACTTGCGTAGTACGTTGGCTGCGTCAATAATGACAGCTTTGAATATTTACTGCTAAGGTTATCCTTCCTCCCCGATATAGGCAAGATATTCCTGCCCTACGTTATCTTTTTTCCATTTCTTGGTGATCCTATAGCCTAAAGGTGAAAATACGATTTCCATAAACAGCTCCGCCGCCGCTCCTGTCAACGCGCACATAAGACACTGCAAAATGGTCCAATGAAATCCATCCCAGAATACAGGTGCGAAGACAGCAAACACAATAATGGCAAAAATCAAATTATCTATAAACTGACCAATAAAAGTAGAAAGATAGCTGCGGACTGCAAAGGCAATCTTTCCGTCCGGATTTTTCTTAAAGGCTTTTCCTATCATCCAATTTAAAGAATTATTCACAGCAGCAGACATCAGAAAGGCAATGGTGCTTCCTAAAAGAATGAACCAAGTTCCTCCGAAAATCCCATTAAAAGCTGTGTAGTCATCCGCATTAGAAGGGATAATACTTGCAATATAAAATATCAGACAGGTAAACAGATTGATCATGGTCGCAAAGACAGCCAGTTTATTAGATGCCTTAGGTCCAAAATGTTTCGTGATGATATCCATACACATAAAAGAAAGCCAGGATATCAAAATGCCTCCGTCTAATGCGATCCATTCTGTCTGGACCAGCGTTTTATTGGCCAGTAGATTCATACAGATCACGCTGACTACAAACAAAGAAACGATAGTTGCGGGAATGCATCTGAACAGAAGCGCACTCTCCTCTTTCTCCTTTTGGATCCATGCTCCCATTACTGATGAATAAGGTTTTAGCTGTAAGTTTTCGTTAATCATATGCTTCCTCCTAAAAAATAGTTTAGCAAACACAAAACTACTTTCATGAAAGAAAAATGGCTCTGCAAAACGCAAAGCCACTATCATTACCTAATGTGAAATAGTAGTCCTGGTTTTGTTTTACGACAGGATGGTACAAACGAACTGTCGGTATTTCATTACAACAAATTTATTATATACAATTCTCTTATAAACCGCAAGACTATTTTTATTTCCTGCTTACATCTGGCTGTCCGGAAGACAGACGCCGGTTTCCCGGACTGCTTCAATATATTCTCTTTTGCTAATGCTTCTTGACTCTTTTCACAGATCGTTCGTATAGATCTTCAATGGATTTTCCGTACAATCTCCTATGTATACCCAGTGATATTATCT
>DWYZ01000273.1 GCA_019118425.1 Candidatus Blautia faecavium
ATCTGTTTTGTTCCCACGGCACAGGCGGACTGGCGAACAGTGTGGAAATTATTACAGAGGCAGCGCCGGACGCAGCGATTTCCGATCAGATTTTCGACTGCTATGAGGAGGATGCCCCTTCCTCTTTGGACGCCATTAAGAGCTGGGTGTCAGAATTAGGATATTCGGCTGCTGAAACAGAAACAGAGGAGGAAGATACATTGGAAGAAACAAAAAGACAGATCTCAGTACAGTTTGGAGACAATACGGTCATCTATGAATTGAATGAAAGCACAGCGGCAGACTCCCTTTATGAACAGCTGCCCCTTACCCTGGAGTCGGAGGATTTCAGCACGAATGAGAAGATTTTTTATCCGCCTCAGGAGCTGGACACTTCAGATACCCCTTTGGCGGCGGACGGGGCAGGAACCCTGGCCTATTACGCACCCTGGGGGGATGTGGTGATGTTTTATGGGGATTATGATGAAAATCCTTCCTTGTTCCAGCTTGGACAGGTCGTTTCCGGGGAAGAACTGGTAGAGCAGATGTCGGGGACGATCACCATAGAGGCTGTGGATGCGGAATAGAACAGTAGCTGAAAAATGCTGGAAAAATGCCAGGAGGTCAATTATGAAGAAAAGATATACTGCTTGCCTGCTCTTGGCCATGCTTGCCGGGGCGCTGCCGGGATATGGCGCTAGGGAAACCGCAGCATCGTCAGAGGAAATCTCTCAGCAAACAGAAGCGGAACCATCCCAGGAGGAAACAGATTCCGGCGCTGCACCGATCGTCTATATGACAACCGATATCAGTTCAGATGCGCTGATGGCTGTTTATGAGGCCCTGGGCGCAGAGCTGCCGGATGAAAATGTTGCGGTCAAGATCAGTACAGGGGAGAATGGAAGCAACTATTTAAGGCCGGAGCTGATCCAGGAGCTGGTGCAGGAAGTAAACGGAACCATCGTGGAGTGCAATACCGCTTACGGCGGTGACCGGGCAAGTACGGCTTACCATATGCAGCTTGCAGAGGATCACGGATATACCGCAATTGCGGATGTAGACATTATGGATGCAGACGGCTCCATGACCCTGCCGGTTACCGGCGGGACACGTCTTACAGAAAATTATGTAGGATCTCATTTTGAAAATTATGATTATTATGTGGTACTCTCACATTTTAAAGGCCACTCCATGGCCGGTTTCGGAGGAGCGATTAAAAATATTTCCATTGGTATCGCCTCCTCTGACGGAAAGGCACATATCCATTCCGGCGGCACAGGGGGCAGTATGTGGGGCGGTGACCAGGACGCCTTTTTAGAATCAATGGCAGAGGCCGGAAAGTCAGTCAGTGACTATATGGCCGGAAACATGCTGTACATTAATGTGATGAACCGGCTTTCTGTAGACTGTGACTGTACGGGAAGTCCTGCGGAACCGGATATGCACGACATAGGCATCCTGGCATCCTTTGACCCTGTGGCACTGGATCAGGCGTGCATTGATCTGGTGTACTCCGCAGAGGATGGAGAGTCGCTTATCCAGCGCATCGAGTCCCGCAACGGACTGCTGACGCTAGAGCACGCGGAAGAAATCGGGCTTGGCAGCCGGACGTACGATCTGGTCAGCCTTGACGGCTGAAAGGAACATTCAGATTCAATTAAAATTAATAAACAGCATTGTATCAAGGAGGTAAATATTATGAGCAAAACTTTAGTGACTTTCTTTTCCGCCAGCGGCACGACGCGGCGCACAGCGGAAAAACTGGCAAGGGCGATCAACAGCGATTTATACGAGATTAAACCTGCCGTACCTTACACTTCGGCGGATCTGAACTGGATGGATAAACATTCCCGCAGTTCCCTGGAGATGAACGATCCCTCTTCCCGCCCGGAGCTGGCTGAAAAAAGCACAGATCTTACCGCCTATGACAGCATCTTTCTGGGATTTCCCATCTGGTGGTATACTGCGCCGACTATCATCCGTTCCTTTTTAGAGAACAATGATTTTTCCGGCAAGACCCTTATCCTGTTTGCCACCTCAGGAGGCAGCGGCATGGGAAAGACGGACGCGGAACTGGCTTCAAGCTGTCCTGGAGGCAGGATTTTAAAGGGAAGGCTCCTGAATGGAAATCCTTCAGAGGATGAATTAAGACAGTGGGCAGACAGTTTTTGAGAATAAGAGGTGGAAAGAAATGAAGATTGTTGTTTTAGAGGGAAGCCCGAATAAAAAAGGCTCATCTAACCTGCTGGCAGACTGTTTCTGCCAGGGGGCAAAGGAAGCAGGGCATACGGTGGAGATAGTTGATACAGCCCATGGAAATATCCATCCCTGTACCGGCTGCATCCACTGCGGATACGAAGGCCCGTGCGTGCAAAAGGATGACGTGGAAAGCATCCGGAAAAAAATTTTAGACGCAGACATGCTGGTATTTGTTACGCCCCTTTATTATTATGGAATGTCCGCCCAGCTGAAAACCATGATTGACCGGTTTTGTGCCTTTAACAACTCTATCCAGCGTAAACACATGAAGTCCGCCCTGCTTTCCGCAGCCTGGAACAGTGATGTCTGGACGTTTGAGGCTCTGGAAGTACATTACAAAACTTTAGTGAGATATCTGAACCTGCAGGATATGGGAATGGTTCTGGGGACCGGCTGCGGAACCCCTTCCATGACACAGCATTCTGAGTTTCCTCAGCAGGCGTATAATCTGGGCAATCGATTAAAATAAAGAAGAATCCATATATCAATCCTTTTTGGGGGATTCGCGATGGAGCATCAAGAAAATCATGATAGAAATATTAAGACGTGAATTTATATATCTTTGGTATTATTTCACTGTCCAATTTGAGCAGATATTTATCTGGTGGGTGTTCGGCATGGCAGTAGGTTCGGCGGTTTCCGTGTTTGCAAAAGACGGCATCCACTGTGCGTTTCGTTCCCTCCAGGGAAAAAAGATGGGAGTACTGGGTACAGTGGCAGCCAGCGGTCTGGGGATCGCTTCCCCCTTATGTATGTATGGAACGATCCCCATTGCCGCGTCTTTTTTCCGGGGCGGAATGAAAGAAAGCTGGCTGGCGGCGTTTATGATGTCTTCGATCCTTCTGAACCCGCAGCTGATCGTTTACAGCGCGGCCCTTGGAGGGACTGTGCTGGCGGTGAGGATCGTTTCCTGCTTTTTATGCGGGATCACAGCAGGACTGCTTATCCATTTTTTCTATAAAGACAAGCCGTTTTTTAATTTTTCCGGATTTGACGAGCCGAAGAGCAGAGATACGGATCCGAATATTTTTTTGCGCTATCTAAAAAATCTTTGGCGGAATGTGAAGGCAACAGGGCTGTATTTTTTATTTGGAATCTTATTATCTGCGATATTTCAGAGATATGTCCCGGAAGAAGCAATGACGTTTTTGTTCGGAGGAAACGAGGCCCTTGGCGTACTGATGGCGGCTACGGTCGGCGTTCCCCTCTATGCCTGCGGCGGAGGGACGATTCCTCTGCTCCAGCAATGGCTGTGGGATGGAATGAGCGTGGGCAGCGCGGCCTCTTTTATGCTGACAGGACCTTCCACGAAGATCACCAACCTGGGAGCGTTGAAAATCGTACTGGGGGTCCGGCATTTTGTTTTATACCTGATCTATGTGATGGCATTTTCCCTGCTTACAGGACTTGCCGTGAATTTGATAATCTAAAATTTTTTTGGAGGTAATGTTACATGAAAAAAAATATTGGAACTTCTCTGGCTTTGTATCCAACTCCTCTTGTTGTGGTAGGAGCGGTCGTAAATGGAAAGCCTAACTGGCTGTTAGTGGGGCATCTTGGCATAATCGGCCATGATCATGTGATGGTCAGCCTGGCAGAAAATCATTATACAAACCAGGGGATCAAAGAAAGTAAAAAACTTTCTATTAACATTGTAGACGAGGCAATCCTTGATAAAGCTGACCGCTGCGGCTGTGTCAGCGGCAGTAAGGAGGATAAGTCCGCATTATTTGAATATGTGACGGATGAGGCAGGGGTGCCCATGATCACACAGTCGCCTGTGACTATGGTGTGCAGTGTGGAAGATATTTATAAGACAAAAGGATTTGAAAGCTTTATTTGTACTATTGACGCTGTCTATGCTGAAGAAAGCGTATTAAATGAAGCTGGGAAGATTGATTACCGGATCTTGAAACCAGTACTGTTTGAGATGCCTACCTATGAATATCTGAAAACAGGTGAGGTGATCGGGAAGTGTATGTCTTTAGGAAAGAAATAAATTTTATAACAGACCGTCCGCTGATCGTCTCTTACTCTTATTCAGGCAATACCCAGCGGATCGCCCGGGAGCTTCAGAGGATCACGGGAGGCGACTGGTGCGAGATCTATCCCTGGCAGCCTTACCCTATGGCCTTTCCGGAGCTTCTTGAACAGGCAAAACAGGAGATCCAGTCCAGATACCATCCCAGACTGCTTCCCTGTTCTAAGTCGCCCCGGCCCTATCAGGTGATTTTTGCAGGATCTCCGAACTGGTGCGGGACCATTGCGCCGCCGTTGGCATCCTGGCTTTCCAGGAACGATCTGTCAGGCAAAGTCATCTTTCCTTTTTATTCCCACTGCGGAGGGGTATCCTGCGATTTTAAACGGGATATTTCCCGGCTGTGTCCGAAAGCAACTGTCTATCAGGATTTAAGTGTGATAGACAGCGGCGGGGATGATTTACAGGAAATACTTGAACGCTGGCTGGAAAAAACGGATCTGATGAAACAGTGGAATATCTCAGGTCGAGAAAAAGCTGACAAGCTGAAAGCATGAGAAGGAAAAACGATAACAGACTGGAGTATAAGGAGGAAAAATAGAGATGCAGTATACAAAATTAGGAAATTCTGACTTGACTGTTTCCCGCATCTGCATGGGCTGTATGGGATTTGGGGATGCGAAAAACGGCCAGCATAGCTGGACGCTGGACGAGGAGCATTCCCGTGAGATCATCCGACGGGGACTTGAGCTGGGAATAAACTTTTTCGACACAGCCATCGGCTATCAGAGCGGTACAAGCGAGCAGTATGTGGGCCGGGCTGTACGGGATTTCGCGAAACGTGAGGAAGTGGTGGTCGCCACTAAATTTTTGCCCCGCACCCAGGAAGAGATCGCGGCTGGCGTCACCGGACAGCAGCATATCCAGCGGATGATCGATACCAGCCTGAAAAATCTGTGGCTGGATCATGTGGATCTTTATATTTACCACATGTGGGATTACGAGACTCCCCTTTATGATATCATGGACGGTTTAAACCGAGTGGTAAAAGCAGGAAAGACCCGGTATATCGGGATTTCCAACTGCTTTGCCTATCAGCTGGCTAAGGCGAACGCCCTGGCTGAAAAGGAAGGCTTTGCAAAATTTGTCTCCATTCAGGGACATTATAACCTGATCTTCCGGGAAGAGGAACGGGAGATGGCTAAGCTGTGCGCGGAGGACAACATTGCCATGACTCCTTACAGTTCTCTGGCCGGGGGAAGGCTTTCTAAGCATCCGGGAGAAACCTCCAAGAGACTGGAAGAAGACAGCTACGCAAAGTTTAAATATGTTGCCACTGCCCAGCAGGATGAAGTGATCATACGCCGAGTGGCGGAACTGGCCCAAAAGAAGGGCGTGTCCATGACAGAGATTTCCCTTGCCTGGCTTTTGACCAAGGTTACCGCTCCGGTGGTGGGCGCCACCAAGCTGCACCACATCGAGGGGGCAGCGAAAGCCGTGGAGCTTATCCTGACTCCCGAAGAGATCACCTATCTGGAGGAAGCCTATGTTCCTCATAAACTGGTAGGCGTAATGGCCCAGAATACCCGGGCGTCAGCCAAAGAACAGCACGTTTGGACCACCGGCAGCCAGGAGATAAAGACCAATTGAACGCACAAGGAATGCAGATAGGCCTTCCAGACCCTGCAGCTGACGCAGGGCCTGGAAGAAAATCGTTTGCTGCCAGGTGACAGGAAGCAGGAAAACATACCGGTTTGTTCATTGACAAAGCCTAAAATCCATGTTAAAATCATTAAGATTTTAGGCTGTGAACATACGTGAGTACAGGAGAGGTAGTGAAGCAGAGATGGAGTGTCATCGGCTGAAAGCATTCCGCATGAGTCTTCTGGAAGTTTCAGTATGGGAGCCTTTCGGCGAAAAGTAAAAGACATTTCCCGCAAAAAAAAACAGGCGGTAAACGAATGTACAGATACGTTAAGCCGGATTGCCCGTGTAGCAAGAAAATTACACAAAATGAGTGCAGAGTGCAGCTAGCTGACACTCTGAAATAGGGTGGTACCGCGATTGACATCGTCCCTTGTCGAAACAGCAAGTGTGACGATGCTTTTTTTGTATAAAAAAGCAGACAGCTGCTTACGTTTGTACGGTAAAGTCTCGTCAGATACTTGTTTCTGCTCAGAAAGGAGAAAGGCAATGAAAGATAAGATCACTGGCATTCTATCAGAAGTAAAAGAAAAAATTTCCGCAGCATCCACAGAAGGAGAGCTGCAAAACGTGAAAAGCGCCTATATCGGAAAGCAGGGCTCTTTAAGCCTTTTAATGAAAGAGCTTCCTGCCCTGGATCCGGCTCTTCGTCCGGAAATAGGAAAACTGCTGAATCAGGCAAAGAACCAGGTAAAAGAACAGATCGATGAAAAGAGAATGGAATTGAAGCTGAAAGCCTCTGAGGTATCTCCGGACTTTGACTGCTCTGTTCCCGGAATCCTGCCTCCCAGGGGAGGTCTTCATCCTATTACACAGATGTGCTATGACCTGAACGACACTTTCCGTTCCATGGGCTTTGAGATTTTCCAGGAAGACGAGATCACAAGCGAAATGTACGCTTTTGATAAATTAAATTTCCCCCCCAATCATCCGGCAAGAGAAAGTATGGACACCTACTGGCTGGAAGGACACGACAGCGGAAGCACCAATGAAAAGCTGTGTCTGCGCCCCCATCTGACAGGAGGAAGCGTTCGTTATATGCAGACACATAAGCCTCCGTACCGTTTTGTATATCCGGGCCGCGTTTACCGGAATGAAACCACAGACGCCCATCATGAAAGAGCTTTCTTCCAGTACGAGGCGCTGATCGTGGACAAGGACATTACCTTTACCTCAGGAAAAGTAATGATCAAGAGCATCTTAAGCAAAGTATTCGGAAGAGATGTAGCGGTAAGAATGCGTTCCGGCTTTTTCCCCTTCGTGGAACCTGGCTTTGAGATTGACATGGAGTGCCAGGTGTGCGGCGGAAAAGGCTGCAGCGTTTGTAAGCATGTAGGTTGGATCGAGGTTATGCCGGGAGGCTCTCCCCATCCCAATGTACTGCGGGCAGCAGGCCTGGATCCGGATGAATATACAGGATTTTATGTAAACATCGGTCTGGACAGACTGGTTATGATGCGATACGGCGTCGACGATGTCAGACTGTTTCACAGTGCAGATTTAAGATTCCTGAAGCAGTTCAGATAAAAAGAACATCTACTATTATTGACGCAGCCAACGTATTCCGTGAGGAAAGTGCGTCAGAAAGGGGAAAAAATGAAATTATCATTATCATGGATCAGGGATTATGTAAATCTCCCTGAAGATACAGATTTGAAAAAACTGGCATATGACCTGACGATGTCCACAGTAGAAGTGGAAGACGTAGAAGATCTTGCCCGCCGTTTTGACAATATGGTCGTTGGCGTGATCGAAAAAATAGAACCTCATCCAAATGCAGACAAGCTTCGCGTATGCAAAGTGGATATCGGCGGTGAAGTGAAGGATATCGTCTGCGGAGGGATCAACCTAAAAGAAGGAATGCGCGTGGCAGTATCCTGCCCCGGAGCGACCGTTCGCTGGCACGGAGAGGGAGAACCTGTAGTGATCAAAAACTCCAAGCTCCGTGGGGTAGAGTCCTTCGGCATGATCTGTGCCTCAGATGAGATCGGACTGGGAGAATTGTTCCCGGCTTCTATGGAGGCGGAGATTTTAGATCTGTCTGCTTTTCCGGTTCCGGCAGGAACCCCTCTGGCAGAAGCTCTGGATATGAACGACATTATTCTTGAGATCGACAATAAATCTATGACAAACAGGCCGGATCTTTGGGGACATTACGGGATCGCCCGTGAGATCGCGGCTTTATATGATCTGCCTTTGGCAGAGATCAAACCATATGAGGCGGATGTGCAGTCTGATTTTAAAGTGGAGATCGCCGATCCGGACAGATGCACCAGATATATTGGCGTGGAAATGTCAGGGGTAGAGGTAAAACCCTCTCCCTATAAAATGCAGAACAGGATCTGGAAGGCAGGAATGCGTCCGATCAATGCCCTGGTGGATATTACCAACTACGTCATGCTGGCGACAGGCAATCCTACCCATGCCTTTGACGCGGACAATATCACAGACCACATTGTGGTAAGGCATGCGTCTGAGGGAGAAAAGCTCACTTTATTAAATGAAAATGAATTGGATCTTTGTGCCGATGACCTGGTGATCACCGATTCAGAAGGTCCGGTTGCCTTGGCGGGAGTTATGGGCGGCGCGAAGGATTCCATCCTTCCCCATACCAAACGTGTGATCCTTGAGGTGGCGAATTTTGAGTCTACCGGCATCCGCAGGACAGCCCTTCGCTACGATACCCGTACAGAGGCTTCTTCCAGATACGAAAAAGGCATTGATCCGGAGCGATGCGACCAGGCGTTAGCTCTTTCTCTTCAGTATTTCCAGGAATTATATCCGGAACTGAAGGTTACCGGATATTGTGACCAGTATGTAAAGAAGCTGAAAAAAGCAGAAATCGATGTAGACCTTAAGTGGCTTGCAAAGCGTATCGGAAAGAATCTGTCCAATGATGTGATCCGGGGCAAGCTTGAGCTTTTAGGGTTCCAGGTACAGATCGATGGAGACAATATGCATGTGACGGCTCCTACCTGGCGTTCCACCGGAGACATTTCCATTAAGGATGATGTGATGGAAGAGGTTGCCAGAATGTACGGCTATGACAATTTTGAGGCAACGGAGTTTACCACTTCTTTTGAAGGTGCTATTAATCAGAAGGATCAGGATTTAATAAGAAACATTAAAGAATATCTTGCTATCCGCTGCGGAATGCAGGAAATCTATACCTATCCCTGGATGAACGACACCTTTGTAAATGCCATCCTTAAGAGTACGGAGGGAGTGCTGAAGCTTTCCACTCCGCCGGCTCCGGAGCTTAGCTGTATCCGTTCTTCCCTGCTGCCGAATATCTGCGAGGCAGTTGTGAAAAATGAGCGCTATTTTAATGATTTTTCTATATTTGAGGAGGCTCAGGTATTTTTTGATAAAAATTACAGTTCTCCTTATGATGAGACAGAATCTCTGCCGGAACAGCGCAGACACATTGGAGCAGCTTTTGCTAGCAGCGAAAAGAGCATTAATCTTCTTTTCAGAGAGGCGAAAGGTGTTCTGGAATATATGCCTCGTTATACCCACATGGAAGGCTTTACTTTCAGAAAGGAAGAAAAGCCGGCCTGGGCGGATCATGTGGTGTGGCTGAACATTTATCTGGGTGATGAGAAGATCGGAGACATGGGACTTCTCGCGAAGAAGGAGTCTATGGAGTGCGGCATCAAAAATCTTTCGGTCATGCTCTTCGAACTGGATGCGACAAAGCTTCGTCCGCTGGCATCCAGGACCAATAAATTTGTTCATCTTGCTGAGTATCCGGAAACGGATTATGACATTTCCATGCTGTTTGATTCCAGCGCTGTATGGACGGATATCTATGAGACAATCATGGGCAAAAAGAAAGCAAGCGTGCTTTTAAAAGATGCTGCTTTTGTAGATGAGTACAGAGGGAAACAGATTCCTCAAGGAAAGAAATCTGTGACTATCCGGCTGACCATCGGTTCTTCTGAGAAGACCTTGACCTCTCAGGAAATTGAAAACGCGGCAAACCAGGTAATGAAAAAGCTGGAAAAGAAGATGGGAGCAGAGCTTAGGACACAATAAAGCTTCTGTGAACAAAGGGAACGCGAAGTGGGCGTTCCTTTTGTAATTTTTAGTTGGATAAAATCCACAGATTATAGTTTTGAGGGAGGAAATTTATGTATACCTTATTGCTTGTATTGATCTACATAGCATTTATAAGTCTTGGTCTGCCGGATTCTCTCCTTGGTTCCGGATGGCCTGTAATGCATGCGCAGCTTGGTGTCCCCATTTCTTTTATGGGGCTTATTTCTATGGTAATATCCGGAGGAACGATTGTGTCCAGCCTTATGTCAGATAGGCTGACGAGAAGATTCGGTACACAGATCATAACAACAGCCAGTGTATTTCTTACTGCAGCGGCGCTGCTGGGGTTTTCGGTTTCAGGACAGTTTTGGATGCTGATCCTGTTTGCTGTTCCCTATGGCCTTGGAGCAGGCGCAATTGATGCTGCTTTGAATAATTATGTAGCTCTTCATTATACATCCAGGCATATGAGCTGGCTGCACTGCTTCTGGGGAGTGGGAACGATAGTCAGTCCTTTTGTCATGAGCTATGCGCTGACGAATTTCACCTGGAATATAGGATACCGTTTGATCGGCTTTGTTCAAATGGGAATTTTCCTGCTTTTGCTGCTTACGCTTCCTGCGTGGAAGGCGAATCAGAAAAATTCACAGAGCAGCCAAGAAAACATGGGGCTTTTTCGGGCTCTGAAGATCAAAGGCGTACCCAGCCTTTTATTGGGCTTTTTTGCCTATTGTGCCGCAGAGTCCACAACGATGAACTGGGCGAGTACCTATCTGGTGGAGGCGAAAGGAATAATCGCCAGTCAGGCAGCCGGGCTTGCCTCTTTGTTTTATATCGGACTCACTATAGGAAGATTTCTCGGTGGCTTTGTAATGAATAAACTGGGAGACAGAAGGATGATCCTTCTGGGAACTGCCATTTTGATCTGCGGAATAGCGGCCCTTCTTTTTCCTGGGTCAAACAATATGGTTTCTTTTGCCGGACTTATTATTATTGGATTTGGCTGTGCCCCGATCTACCCCTGCATTATCCATTCCACGCCCTATAATTTCGGCGCGGAAAACTCTGGCGTGATCATCGGAATTCAGATGGCGAGCGCTTATGTGGGGTCTACATTTATGCCGCCTTTATTTGGATTTTTGGGAAACAGGATCGGTTTTGGCATTTTTCCTGTGTATCTTATTATTTTTGTGGCTCTGATGATCTGCATGACAGAACGAACCTTTAAAGTTACGGCAGCAGAAAACGTGAAAATTTCAAGAGGGGTTTCTTGAAAGCATCCGGATCAGCCTTTGACAAAACGAAAGGAACGCGAAAAGCGTTCCTTTTTTTACCCCAAAAGATATTTTTTAAAATTTTTCTCTCAGCAAAGCAAAGTTTCTGGAAGAATATGCTTCTATAAGATCCTGATGCCTGCGCCGGCTGCAGGGAAGAACAACACCGTTTTTTAAGTGGATCACTTTTTTCTCAATAGACTGGATCCAGTCAAGATTTACAATGATTCCCCTGTGACATTCAAAAAAGCGGGTATCCCCAAAAAGAGATTCCTGAAATGCCTTAATGGGCATCCGAAGGACAAACTCTTTATCTTCTGTGTGAAGCGTCAGCTTGTGGTCGATCACATCCGCGTAACAAAGGGAAAAAACCGGCAGACGCAGAGTACCGCCCTTTTCTTTAAATTCAAGGAAGTCATGATTGTTCAATTTAGGTTTCAGCCGGTCCATCATACGGGCGAAGGCGGGGTAATCCAAAGCAGGGCCTTTTACAAGAAAAGCCGAGGCGTCTGCTTCATATCCTTCAATGGCGTACTCCGCCTCTGTAGTGACGAAAACCAGCACTGCCTGAGAGTCTATAGAGCGCATTTTTTTTGCGGTCTCCATTCCGTTTAATCCTTCCATGATGATATCTAAAAAGACAATAGAATATTTATCTGCGCAGAAATTTTCCAGAAACGCCTCTCCGCTTTGAAATTCTGTTATGGACAGGGGAAGGGAATTTTCCTGTGCATAGACAGAAAGAAAGTTTTTTATTATGTCCAGATCCCTTTGCAGATCGTCTACGATTGCCGCGTGAATCATTGTCTAAACCGCCTTATCTAATGTTATTTCTTTTTCATTATTATAAAACAAATCCTGAGCTTATAAAATAAAATACTTTTGGAAAACCTTACCGCTTACGTTAAAAAGGAACCGTTTGTGCTGAAACGATTGAAAGGCTGCTCCTGTATCATTAAAATTTAACAATGGAAAAGAGGATAGAAAAATATTATTTAAGAAAGCAGAAGCAGAAAGGACATTTTTATGAAAGGGATTTTAGAAAAATTTTGTCAGGAAGCGAAAAAGAACCCTCTGAGGGAATTATATAATTTTTTAGACTGCAGCGAGGAACCATTTAAAGAGCAGAGAATTACAGTAGGGGAGGCCTGGGAGCGCTCTATGGCCTTGGCAGCGGAATTAAAAGCAAAGGGAGCCAAAAAAGGAGACAGAGCCATCATCCTGTCCATGCAGGATGCGGGAACGGTTTATGCTGTCTGGGGCTGTATGATCATAGGGGTAGTCTTTACACTGATCCCGCCGCCCTTGGATCAGGGGAAGTTAAACCGTTTTGTATCTGTGTTAAAGAGCTGTGAACCTAAATTTCTGATTTCCAATGAAGGTTTGGAAAAAACAAGCGAAAATAAGGTGACAGGATCTCTTTTGCGGCAGGCATTCTTTCAGGTGCTTGCCTTAAAGAGGATCTATACAGACAAGATCAAGCCTTATCACGGAGAAAGCCTTCTGTGCGCCCATGAAGAGGATGACCTTCTTTATCTTCAGTATACCTCAGGATCCACCTCGGCTCCGAAAGGCGTTATGGTGACATATAAAAATTTAATGACCTGCATTGACCTTTGTCAGGAAATCTTTGACTTTCAGTATACGGAACAGAGACTGGCGTCCTGGGTTCCGTTTTACCACAATATCGGCCTGGTAGTGGCGATCTTTATGCCTGCTATGGCAAATGCAGCCATTTCTTATTTTATCCATACGATACAGTTTTTACAGAAACCGGCCATTTGGCTGCAGGCGCTGTCTAAATACAAGGCGACGGTCACTGCGGCGCCCAACTCTGCCTACGAAATCTGCACCAAGCTTTTTTCACCGGAGGAGGCGAAGAAATATGATCTGTCCAGCATGACGCATTTTATCAATGGCTCTGAGGTCGTGGATTCTTATACGGTAGATAAGTTCTGCGAGCGCTTTTCCGTGTCCCATGACGCGTTTGCTCCAGGATACGGCCTATCTGAGTGCGTATGCGTGGCAGCCTTATCCAGCAGGGATTACCGGAGCGTAAGCATCCAGTCGGAGGAATATCAGAAAAACCGTTTTGTCCCGGCGGAGGATGGAGAAAAGACCATCGTAAGTCTCGGAAGACCGGCCGCGGATATGAAGATCCTTATCGTACGTCCGGATGGAAATCCCTGCGGCGAGGGAGAGATAGGGGAAATTTATCTTAAGGGTTCCAATGTCTGCGCCGGATACTGGAAAAATCCAGAGGCGTCTAAGGCTTTTGAGGCTGTGGTAAATGGTTTTGAAGGGAAATTTTACCGCACCGGAGATATGGGAGCTATGTATGAGGGACAGCTTTATATTACCGGACGTTTAAAAGAGATGATCATCATCAGCGGAAAGAATATCTTTCCAAGTGATCTGATTCTTCTTCTACGGGAAAAGGGAATCCCTCTTCCGGCCGGTTCCATGGCGGTCTTTTCTGTGAGAAGAGACGGGGGAGAACGGCCTATCCTTTGCGCGGAATGCGGTTCTGGGGAAGATTTTCACAGATTGGCGGCGCAGATCAATAAGATCATATTAAAGGATTTCGAGTTTTCCTTTGCGGATATTGTTTTCGTGGAAAAAGATTCCCTGCCTCGAACAGATAACAGAAAAGTAAAGACACTTGCCGCGAAAGAGGCGTATGAACAGGGAAAACTAAAAATTTTATTCAGCACAGTGAAACATGGTACGGCAAAGCCGGCCAAACACACCGAAGCGCCCAGGAAGAAGATATATCTTCCCCAAAAGGCGAAGCCGGAGGAAATACAGCCTTTTATCCGCAGTATTTTCGAATCCCTTCTTCCGGGAATGGAGTTTGGCGATGAGGACAGTTTTATGGAGATGGGAGGAGATTCTCTGCGCATGATGGAGCTGGTCTGCGACCTGGAAGAGGATCT
>DWYZ01000274.1 GCA_019118425.1 Candidatus Blautia faecavium
CTGGAATGGGGCTGTATGGTGGGGTGTCTGATTGTGAACGGGATTATAAAGGTGTGGAGGAAGCATAGTAGACACAGCTGTAAAAATACTGGAAGGCTGATAAAGTAGACTGGTATATGGAAAATGCATTATAGGAGAATTATTCCGAAATATAGGCAGAGGAGGAAAATATATGGATATATGGAAAAGAAAAAAGCAATCATACAAAATCTCTTATCATATCTGTTTTTATTAATAAAAACAGGTATGGTTCTAGGTCTGCTTCTGTATTTCATCTGCGGATGGCCGTCCATACGTCCGATTTATGCTCAAAGTCAAAAAAATTTTGAGATCCAGGCAAATGAAGACGGGAGCTTACAGGGATATAGAATAGATGCAGACGGACAGAGGGCACCTTAAAAAAACGTTTTCCTGGCAATAGGTAGGAAAGATCAAATATATGCTGTCTTTCCGCCGAAAGCCAACGGAACCAAAATATATAAATTTGATTCCCTGGGTATCGGAAAATTATATACTGAAGAAGGCTTTGTAAAGATAACCTATGATACTTCTGTGTACAGGTTATATGTAAAAAAAGGTACAGTATATACCGGTTGGTATCAAAAGGGAGGTAACAGATACTATTATGTGAAGGGAACGAGAGTTAAAGGCTGGAGAAAAATAAATAATAAGTATTATTATTTTAATAGTCAATACGTTCTTCAAAGAAATAAGATTGTTGGTACCAAAGCATCCGGCTATTATTATGTGGATTCAACAGGAATACGGATCACAGCGCCTGCCGTTAAAAAGGCAGTAGCCTTTGTTACTGCTCATTCGAAAAACAGTCAGACACCCAGGCAAAGATTGCGATATTGCTTTGATGCGTTATGTAAATATCCATACCGTACTTATGATTCCAGTATCCCTAAAGCGAACAGGCTTCCCTCCTATGCGGAATATATGTTTACAAATCATGGAGGGAATTGTTACTGTTATGCTTCTGCCATGGCATATATTGCAAAGGTATTGGGATTCGAAAGCCGCGTTGCTGCCGGAGGAGTGACAGCGTATGCCGGACGGCAATTATCTCCCCATGGATGGTGTGAGATTAAGATAGGATCTGTATGGAAAATGTGTGACTGCAGTATGCAGAATGCTCACAAAAATGAAAATTTGTATCTTATTGAACGAGGCCGATATCCATTTAGGCTTAGATGTGATAGGATATTTAACCTAACTGCGAAAAATGGAAAAATAGTATGGAAATAAACCATATTATTAAGTAAAAACAGCTGGATAGAGGCTTATCTCTATAGAGCAAGAAGCCTTATCCGGCTGTTTTATATTTTGCTGTGTGAATTTATGGCTGCAAACGTTATCATTTTTAGCAAGTGTGCTTTATTTTACTTCTACTTCAGGTTAATTTAGAAGATTCTCGCTTACCTTAACCAACTCATCCCGGATCTTAATATGCTGCGGACATGCCTCCTCGCATTTGCCGCACTTGATACATTCTGTAGCGGGCTTTAAGCCGTGACCGCCTACCAGCCATTCTGCCTGGTGGAGGGCAGCTGCCTTGTTTTTGTAAAGAGTGAGGTAATTCATTGCGGTAAAGCTGCCGGAGATCCCGATCTGTTTAGGACAGACCTTAGCGCAGTAATTACATGTGGTACAGGGGATCAGAGGAATGCGGCTCATTTCTTCTCTGGCTCTGTCCAAAACTTTCTTCTGTTCGTCCGTGAGGCCTGTGAAATGCTCCATATAGGAGAGATTATCTTTCATCTGTTCTACGCTGCTCATACCGGACAGCACGGTAATGATTCCGTCCAGGTCCGCGGCGAAACGAATTCCCCAAGAAGCGGCAGAAGAGTCCGGTTCCGCTTCTTTAAAGATTTTTTCTACACTTTCCGGAGGAGTGGCAAGCATGCCGCCTTTTACCGGCTCCATGATAATGACGGGTTTTCCGTGCTTTCTGGCAACCTCATAGCAGCCGCGGGACTGGATTGCCGGGTTATCCCAGTCAGCATAATTAATCTGAAGCTGGACAAATTCCATCTCCGGATGGGCCGTAAGAAGAGCGTCCAGTTCTTCCGGAGTGGAGTGGAAAGAAAAGCCAATGTGCTTGATCCGTCCGGCTTCCTTCTTTTCTTTGATCCAGTTCCACATATCATAGTCGTCGAAATACTTTGTCCTCGCTTCCCCTAAGTTGTGGAGAAGATAAAAATCAAAGTATCCTGCGCCTGTCTGCTTCAGAGAAGTGTCAAACTGTGCCCAGGCTTCTTCTTTTGTCTTGCAGTTGATCCATGCAGCGTTCTTTGTGGCAAGCTGGAAGCTTTCTCTGGGATAACGCTCTACAAGAGCCTGACGGATGGCATCCTCTGAGCCAGCATATGCCCATGCTGTATCGAAATAAGTAAATCCGGCTTTCATGAAAAGATCTACCATTTCTTTCACCTGTTCTACATCAATGACGTCGTCCTTCTGAGGCAGACGCATAAGACCAAAACCTAATTTTTTGATGTTTTCTCCTAAATAACTCATTTTTTATCCTCCTCATTTATTTTTGTTAGATTTTGTGCTGCCATAGGAAAGACCAGATATCTAAGTAAAATACGGTGATATTCATACAGCGCACAAAAGGTGGTAACATTAATTTTGTGAACAACCTATTATATAAGGCGAACGGGACTGCGGCCGCTCTATTTCCAAGCAAATTTTCTTTAAACAGGATTCATATAATCTGAAAAAAGGGCTTTCAGATAAGTATCACAGAATTCCCGGGTGCGACCGCGAAGAGAGTAGGTTCCATCACTCATGCACCAGCAGAGCATCTGTCCATATAGCAAATCGACCAGTGTGTGTGATATTTTCTCCACAGGAGTAGACGCTTTTAAATATCCTTCACTGACTGCAGTCTTTATGAATTCCTCTACAGATGAGAGATCATAAGATAACTTGCCATCATCAAAAACATTGTCTGAAAAATTAGGATTGACTACATTTTTTACCCATTCCTGCGCTAACTGAACACTTCCATGTTCAATATAATCTGAAAAATTTTCCATATAAACGGTCAGCTTTTCGTAGAAATTCCCTTGGAATGCCTTTGCATTATCCAGGATATCACGGAAAGATTCTCCGCTCAGTTCTGAGACGATATCTTCTTTTCTTTTGAAATAGGTGTAAAAGGTTCCCTTAGAAACTCCAGCTGCTTCTGTGATCTCTTCGATAGCAGTATTGGAAAGGCCTTTTTCACAGATAAGTTTTTTTCCCGCAGCCAGAAGTTTTTTTCGTGTTTCCAGGGCGGCGATCTGTCTGTTTGTCATAATATCAACTCCTGTCTGTAGCATAATTAGATTATAATACCGTATTGACTAATAGTCAATGACTATTAGTTAATAAAATGATTATTTATAGTTTGCTTTCTATAAGTGAATAATAACGCAAATTTGCGTAAAAAATTAAATAACAACAATTT
>DWYZ01000275.1 GCA_019118425.1 Candidatus Blautia faecavium
GATTTTCGGAAAACTGCGATGGAGTATCTTATGTTTCAGAAAGGAATGGAAGTAAAACCCTTTAATGACAAACTTCTTGAAAAAGCGGTATACTCCAGTTCGATCACACGAAAGGAAGACTCTATTGTAATCGAAATAAAAAAAGATGGTGGTTCAAATGACAAAGCTTGACACAAAGAATTGGGGCACGTTTATTATCGGTGAATTGTTTGAAGTCAGCCGTCCGGCGGCAAGAAGCCAGGCTAAATATATGGAGGGGGACATCCCTTTTGTGGCATCTGGAAATTACAACAACGGCGTTGTAAAAATGTGCATGCCCTTTCCGGAAGAAGCGCTTGATAAAAGGAATTGCATCACAGTCAGCCCATTGGATGGCTCAGCGTTCTATCAGCCGGTTGATTTTCTTGGCAGGGGAGGCGCGGGTTCTGCTATCCTTATACTTAGAAATGAAAATATTAATGAATTAAACGGCCTGTTTCTGGCAGCGGTTCTTCGAGCGGCTTTGACAAAATATTCCTATGCGGATCAGTTAAACTCTCAGACCATAACTCTGGAAAGCATTCAGCTTCCAGTTGCATCTAACAAGGAACCGGACTGGCATTATATGGAAAACTATATGGAGACAGTGCTGAAGGAGACAGCGGCGAATCTTGACAAACTGAGGGGAATTGACGCGCATAAGAAAAAAATAGATGTTTCCTGCTGGAAAGAATTTGTGATAAAAGACATATTCCCTACTATTATCAAACCTCCTGTCCTGCACGCGCGGCAGGTAACAGAGGCGGAAGATGGGATTCCTTATGTTGTCAGAACAAAGTTTAATAATGGCATTAAATGTTTGGTGAAAAAAACAGAAACTATGAAGCCAAGTCCGGCGGGAGTGATCTCCTTTGGGGCAGAAAACGCAACCTTTTTTTATCAGCCCAGGGAATTTGTATCAGGACGTGATATATATTACATTGATACGCAGAACCTTTCTCCGGAAACCTGCAAATTCCTCGTGGCCTGTCTTCAGCCTATCGGGAGAAAGTATTCCTATAATTTTGGCTTATTTCCGGATCTGCTCAAAGAAGAAAAAATTAAACTTCCGGCGGCAATAACCGGGGAACCGGATTGGAAATACATGGAAGAGTATATGAAACAGGTGATGACAGAGGCGGAAACTCGGGTAAAAATACTGAAGGATATAATATAGCAGGCAAATATATAGAATAGAGAAGCAGGCCTAGATACCTAAAAGAAGAGGATGGCTCTAAGGTATGTCAGGAACCGTAACTTGTAGCATTAAAAATTGCAATTATTATATGGCGGAAAGAAAAGAAATCTGATATTATAAGACAGGATGAGAAAGAAAATAGCAGACACATCCAAGGCACGAACAGCCGCCTGATAAAAGAAAGCCTGAGATGGATTTACCAAACAGGTTTTGTCTCCTCAAGACAGAGACGGCTGGATCAAGTCAAAGATGGCACAGGGTAAAGATTTGGAAGCATTATGAAAGGAGACAGAACGATGAAGCTTTCGTTGAACGGAATCAAAGACAAAGCAGCATGGGAGAAAGCAGGAATCCGGCTGCCGGGCTACGACGTGGCTGCAGCCGCCCAAAAGGCCAGAACCGCTCCAAGGTGGGCGCATTTTGGGATAGGGAATATTTTCCGTATTTTCATCGGCAGTATCGCAGACGGCCTGCTGGAACAGGGGGATCTGGATACCAGCCTTACCTGCATTGAGACCTTTGACTATGAGGTAGTGGATAAGATTTACCGCCCTTATGATAACCTGGGACTCAGCGTGATCCTTAATGGCGATGGGAGCAGAGATTATAAGGTCCTTGGATCTATGGGCGAAGCGGTAAAAGCCCAGTGTACAGATGCCGGAGAGTGGGAGCGGCTGAAAGAGATTTTTGCCTCGCCTACCCTGCAGCTGGTTTCTTTTACCATTACGGAGAAAGGATATGCCCTTACGAATGCCAGCGGAGCATACTTTCCTTTTGTGCAGGCGGATATTGACAATGGACCAAAGAAGGCTTCAGGGGCTATGGGCGTGCTGACGGCAATGCTACTGGAACGTTACCGGAAAGGAAAAACCCCGCTGGCCCTGGTATCCATGGATAACTGCTCTAAAAACGGCAGCCTCCTTAGAAGTTCCGTTTTGACCATGACTGACGAATGGTATAAAAAAGGCTTTGTGGACGAGGGCTTTGTCTCTTATGTGAAGGATGAGGAGAAGGTGGCTTTCCCGTGGACCATGATCGATAAGATCACTCCCCGCCCGAACCCGGATATCGCCAGGGATCTGGAGGCGCTGGGAGCAGAAGACATGCAGCCGGTGGAGACTGGCAGGCGTACTTATATCGCGCCGTTTATCAACGGTGAAGATCCCCAGTATCTGGTCATTGAAGACCGCTTCCCCAACGGCCGTCCGCCCCTGGAAAGAGGAAAAGGCGTTTATTTAGGCGACCGTGAGACAGTAAATAAATCCGAGAGGATGAAAGTGACCGCTCTTTTAAATCCTGTACATTCCGCGCTGGCGCCTTTAGGCGTGCTCCTTGGAGAAGAATATTTTGCCAATATGCTGAACCATGATCTTAAGCTGATGAAGTTGGGAAAGACCGTTGCCTATACGGAAGGGCTTCCTATGGTGCAGGATCCTGGTATCATCCATCCCCAGGAATTCGCGGATGAGCTGTTTCAGGTCCGTTTTGTGAATGAGTATCTTCTAGATACGAACCTGCGTATCGTTACGGATGAGTCCCAGGGTCTGGGCGTGCGTTTCGGAGAAACGATCAAAGCCTACACGGCAAAGTATGGAAGCGCAGAGCAGCTGATCGGAATCCCCTTAGGAATCGCCGGATGGCTGCGTTACATGATGGCAGTGGATGACCAGGGAAATTCCTACACTCTGGCGCCGGATCCCATGACAGATGAGATGAAAGAGGTTTTAAAAGATATCGTGATCGGAAAGCCGGAGACACTCACAGACCAGTTAAAGCCGGTTTTATCCAACGAAAAGATTTTCTTTACGGATCTGTATAAAAATGGTCTGGGCGAAAAAATCGAAGGTTTTTTCCGGGAAATGATCGCCGGAAAAGGCGCAGTGAGAGCTGTGATCGAGAAATATATGTAGAAATCAGATAGTATAAGCCACTTTAAATATCACCGAAATATATGATATTTAAAGTGGCTTTTTTATGTCTGTAATTATTGCGGGAAAAGATTTGGAAGCATATATTTCCGGAAAAGGATGGAGTTAAGTTTCCGCGGCAAACTGGCTGTTATAAAGATTGGCATAAAATCCATTCTTTGCCAGAAGCTCTTCGTGGGTTCCCTGTTCGATGATATGCCCCTGATTCATGACCAGGATCACATCAGCAGTCTGAATGGTAGAAAGCCGGTGAGCCACAACGAAACTGGTCCTTCCCTTCATCAGGGTCTCAAAAGCTTTCTGGATACGGATCTCCGTCATGGTATCAATAGAAGAGGTGGCTTCGTCCAGAATCAGCATAGGGGGCAGGCAAAGCATGATGCGGGCAATGCACAAAAGCTGCCGCTGTCCCTGGGAAAGATTGCCTCCGCCCTCTGAGATGATGGTATCGTAGCCATCTGGCATACGCTGGATGAAGCTGTGGGCGTGGGCCTTTTTCGCCGCAGCGATGATCTCTTCGTCTGAGGCGTCCGGCCGTCCATAGGCAATGTTGTCGCGGATGGAAGCGGAGCGCAGCCAGGTTTCCTGGAGGACCATGCCGTAGCTTGTTCGCAGGGACTGCCGGGTGATCTGCCGGATATCATGGCCGTCTACTTTAATGGAGCCCTTTTGTACGTCATAAAAGCGCATGAGAAGATTGATCAGCGTTGTTTTTCCGCAGCCGGTGGGACCTACGATGGCAATGCGCTGTCCGGGCTTTACGGAAAGATTCAGGTTCTGGATCAAGGGTACCTCAGGCGTATAAGAGAAATCTACATTTTCCAGAAGGATCCGGCCTTCCGGCTGTGTGAGCACGATTGCATCCTGGGGCTCCGCGGGAGCGGAGGGCTCGTCGATCAGGGCAAAGACCCTGGCAGCGGATGCGATAGAATTCTGGAATTCCGTCAGTACGCTGGTAATATCGTTAAAGGGCTTGGTGTACTGATTTGTATAGCTTAAAAAGCTGGAAAGCTGTCCTACGCTTAAGCCTCCTGCAATGGCGGAAAAACATCCGGCAATAGCCACGCCTGCGTAGATCGCGGAATACATAAACCTTGTAGCCGGATTTGTGATAGAGGAGAAAAAGGTGGCTTTCAGAGAATACTCGGATAATCTTTTATTGATCTCGTCAAATTCTGTTTTCGCCTCTTCCTGGTGGTCAAAGGCCTGTACCACCTTAAGGCCGCCCAGCATTTCGTTTGTAAAGCCTGTGAGCTCTCCACGGGTTTCCGACTGTTTTTTAAACATGGTAAAGGATTTTTTGGAAATAAAGTCAGCTATCACGAAAGACAGAGGACTTAAGATCACTACGATAAGAGTGATCCATGGATTGATGCTCAGCATAAAAAGTATGGTGCCCGCAATGGTGGCCACACCAGTAAAAAGCTGGGTAAAGCCAAGCAGCAGTCCGTCTGAAAACTGGTCAATATCTGTGACAATACGGCTGATCAGATCTCCTGAGGAATGCCGGTCCACATAGGACAGAGGAAGCTCCTGGAGGTGGTTAAAGGCCTGGATGCGCAGATCTTTCACAATGCGGTAAGTGATCTTATTGTTTATATGGTTCATTATCCACTGAGCCAGCGCCGTAATGGAAATGGAGATGACGATCCCTGTGATCACAGCAATGAGACCGGAAAAATCTACCTGTCCTTCTCCTACGATATAGTCCACTCCTCGTCCGGTGAGGATGGGAATATAAAGGGTCAATCCTACCGTCAGTACGGACAGTATCAGGGAAAGGATCACAAGACCTGTGTGAGGGCGTATATAATGCAGGATCCTTTTCATGGTCTGTATATTTTTGTTGTCTTTTTTTGTTTCAGGCATTTGCACCGGCCTCCTTTCCTGCTGACTGCGATGCGCAGATTTCCTGATATACCTGGTTGGAGCGAAGAAGCTCCTGGTGCGTGCCGTATCCAGCGGGGCGGCCATCGTCCATTACCAGGATATGGTCTGCGTTTCGGATAGCGGACACACGCTGGGAAATAATAAAGACAGTCATATTTTCCGTGCTCTCCTTTATGGCTTTGCGCAGCCTTGCATCAGTTGCGAAGTCAAGGGCAGAGGCGCTGTCATCCAGGATTAGGATATTCGGCTGTCCCACTAAGGCCCTGGCGATGGTGAGACGCTGCTTTTGGCCGCCGGATAAATTGCTGCCTCCCTGCTGGATCATCAGCTCCAGGCCTTTGTTCTTGCTGTCTACGAATTCTCTTGCCTGGGCGATATCAAGAGCCTGGTAGATTTCTTCGTCTGTGGCGTTTCGTTTTCCCCACTGCATGTTTTTCCTTAGAGAACCGGAAAAGATGGTGGCTTTCTGAGGAACAATGCTGATCAGCCTTCTTATAGAAGAAGGACGAAGGGTTTTGATATCTTTTCCGAAAAGACGGATAGTGCCGGAAGTACAGTCATAGAATCTTGGGATCAGGCTGGCCAGGGTGGATTTTCCGGAGCCCGTACCCCCGATGATGCCGATGGTTTCTCCAGGCATGACCTGAAAACTGATGCCGTGGAGAGTTTCCTGCCTGGATCCGGCATAGGTAAAGCCCACGTTTTCAAAGGAAACCGCAGGGACGGAAGATCCTGCTTCGGAGACAGAAAGATATTCCCCCGCGTCCGGGATGGAAGCGTTTACATCGAAGATGGCGTTCACTCTGGCAAGGCTGGCCAAAGCCCTTGACAAGAGGATGATCAGGTTAGCCAGTTTCACAAGCTCTGTTAATATCTGGGACATGTAGTTTATAAGGGCGATCACCTGTCCCTGGGAGAGATCTCCCATATTTACCTGCCGGCCGCCGAAATAGAGGACGGCAATGATGCCTAAATTGATGATCACATAGGTGAGCGGATTTAAAAGGGCGGAAATCTTGCCTACAAAAATCTGCTTTTTATACAATTCCTCTGTATCCTGGCGGAATCTTCCCATTTCTTCCTTCTGCCTTGCAAAAGCACGTACCACCCGGATACCCAGAAGGTTTTCCCTTGTGTTCAGAAGCACCTGGTCCAGCTGCTTTTGTACCTTTTGGTAAAGAGGCATACTGGCAAGAAGAATGGCGAAGACCACTGCCAGAAGGGCCGGGATCGTCACCGCAAAGGGAACCGCAGCCTTTACATCTACTGTAAACGCCATGATCATAGCTCCAAGCACCACAAAAGGAGACCGGAGGAACAGGCGTAGGAACATATTGATCCCGTTCTGGATCTGGTTTACATCATTCGTCATACGGTTGATGAGGGTGGAGGTTCCAATGGTATCGATCTCCTGGTAGGAGAAAGTATTGATATGGGCAAAGAGATCACTGCGCATGGCCATTCCCGCGCTGACTGCGGATTTTGCCGCGAAATACTGGGCTGTCAGAGAAAAAGAAAAGCCTACAATACCCAGAAGGATAAGAAGTCCCCCCATTTTCCATAAATAGGGCCCGTCTTTTTCCGCAATCCCTACATCAATCATCCGGGCTACCACCAAAGGGACAAAAAGTTCAAAGGTAGCCTCCAGCATTTTAAAAAGCGGAGCCATGACCGTGATGAAGGGATGAGGTTTCAGATAACTTAGCAATCGTTTCATTTTGTTTTTCCTTCCTGTAATTGATAAAGGATGCTGTTTGGTGCAAACCTTAACCGAAGCCGCGCAGCGGCTATTCGGTTATGAGCAAACAGCAAAGCGGATGCGTACCCTGTGGGTATTGCGAATGTCCGCTAGCTGTTTCTTATTATAGGGATAAATTTCAGATATGTCCAATATTTTAAGACAATAAGTGGAAAATTATTAATGAAACCGCCGGAGACGGCCTGGTTTTAGATTCGATATCGATTGAGGGCCTGCCCAGTGAGACAGAATCATAAGGAGGCTATTTATCTCGGGACAGAAAGAAATACACAACAAAAGAGGCAGGAGATTTTCCTGCCCCTTCTGTCAGGAGACAAAAGGCTGCCGTTTATGCGAATGCGGGAGCTGGAAGACTGCAAAGTGGAAATGCCTTTCCAGCCAATGTCCAATGCCTCCGATAACTTTGCCCATAGTCAGCGCAGCTAGGACAGTTCCGATGCCAAGCCCTTCTATATGTCCCAGAAAAAAGAAGGTCATAGCTGCGGTAAGGAAAAGACAGGCGGCGTCAAAAGAAATTTTGATCTTTGAATAAGATATTTTAGTGATCTGTGCCAGCTCCCGGGGAAACAGGTCGGTGGGGATAATGGGCAGCCCGCAATGGTTGGATAAAGCAATGCCTATACAGATGAGCAGATAGCTGATCACAAAATATACCACGGACCATCCTGGGGAGACAGGCAGGATATTGATCTTCAGCTCGTATAGGTCTAATAGCTGGCCAAATACAAAGCCTACAACAAAGCTGAAAAGGTAGGAGGGCATGAATCTGTGACGCAAAAGCATAAGGGTAAATACCAGAAGCCCTTGAAAAAGATAAGTCCAGGTTCCCAGGGAGAAAAAAGGCAAAACTTCTGAAAAGGCAAAGGGAACGCTGGAGATAGCAGAGATGCCTGTACCTGAATAGAGCATCAGTACTACTCCGAAAGAGTTGATAAATACCGCAATGAGCAGTGCCAGCTCTCCGGGAAATAAGGGGAGATGGCCATGGGAAGCTTGTTGTTTCATAATGATATACCGCCCTCCTGTTTTATTATAGTTAGGATTTTTTCATCGGCTTTACTATATTCCTGTCAGATGAAAAGAACAAGTAAATTGTTTTTATAAAATAATAGTTTTTATCTATAATGCATGCTATAATGAAAAAACAGGAGGGATCATATGAATCTGGATTATTTACGATATTTTGTGAAATTGGCAGAGGTGCGCCATTATACGAAGGCTGCTGAACTGCTTTCCATATCCCAGCCCAGCTTAAGCCATGCCATCCGGCAGCTGGAAGGGGAGCTGGGGGTGCCATTGTTTGAAAAGACAGGGAGAAATACAGCTCTCACCCGGTTCGGGGAGGAATTTCTCGCCTGCTGCAGACGTACGCTTTCAGCCCTAGACGAAGGAGTGGCTTCGATTAAGCGCAGCGCAAAGGGAGAAGGCCTGATCCGTCTGGGATTTCTTAGGGTTCTGGGAAGCAGCTATATTCCGGAACTGGCTTCAGAGTTTATGAAAGCCAATCCTCACAGGAATATACAGTTTACTTTTCACAGCGGCCGAACTCAGGAGCTGGCGGAAGGTTTGCTGAACCAGAATTACGATCTGGTGTTTTCTTCCAAGCCATCGGAGTCTTTTAATCTGAGATCGGTTCCGGTTACCAGTCAGGATCTGGTGCTGATTGTTCCCAAGGATCATCCTTTGGCCGGACAGCACAGAGCAGACCTGGCAGAAACGCTTTCTTATCCGTTTATTGGATTTTCCAGGGATTCCGGCCTGCGGGAAGTGATAGACGGGCTGTATGAGACGGCGGGGGCTTTGCCGCGGATTGTCCTTGAAACAGAGGAGGATCAGGTGATCGCCGGACTGGTTTCCCAGGGCTTTGGGATTTCTGTCGTGCCTTATATGGATCTGCTTTTGAAACTGGATCTGTCTATTTTACAGATCGGTTATCCTTCCTGCAGACGGGACTTTTTTATGGTAACCAGCGATTCGCTGTTTCTCCCGCCTGTGGCACGGGATTTCCGCCAGTTTGTCCTGGACAGATCCATTACAGGGAATCATAAATAACTGTTCGCATTATTTGTGATGTTCGTTGGGTTAGAAAAAATTAGCAATATATATAATTTCTATTAATAAATAGAAAAAATTTATCATATCCGCTACGGCAAAGAATGATTTGCCGCAATTTAAAGCGTTTTGCCGTATCCTGATTGCATTGCTGCTTAATATTTGTTATTGATTAGTTGTATTAGCTGATTGATCATTATTGAAAGCAATGAAGGAGGAAGAAGATGAAAAAAGGTAAAACAGCAGCTTTAATTTTTACAGCATTTATGACAATCTGGACGTCAGGAACCATAGCGAGCGGCGGCGGAATGATCGACTGTGCCAGAGAGTACGTGTTTCCGGCGATAGATGTCCCGGTACTATGTGTTGAAGAAAATAACTATCATACCTCTATTCCGGTTATTGACTACAGTGTCTTTGATGCAGAAGATTTCATTGGAAAATTAAGCGAGGAAGTGGCATATGAAGAGAGGGACAATAACAATGACGGCATTAGAGACCAGCTGCTTGGCAGAGGGAATACGGTTCAGTGGGGACTGGTTGACAACAATTATGACAGTGTATATGATTACGCCGTTCTGCTGGAAGCAAATTATAACTCGTATATCGACTTTAAAATGGAATGGTGCGATTACGATTATAATGGAACAATGGATGAAGTAAAGATACATATCACAAATTATGAGGACATAAACAGCGGCCAGTTTAGTACCCAATATGTGTATGGGGATTTCAGTGATATTAACTTCGATGAAGGTACCGCGGATTACACAAATAAGAATAAGGTCCAATATATACAGGCCGTTACCTTGCCCGAAAACAACTCCTTGGGAGAACAGCAGATTTTCCGGGATATGGACGGAGACGGAGGCATTGACTGGATGCAGGTCCGCCGTTACTATGACATAAACGAGGATAATGTAAAAGAAAGTACGAAAATACTCAATGACAGGGATATGGACGGAATCTTTGAAGAAGAATTTGTCTATGATGGGACTGTGTTTGATGAGAGTGTAGATATTGATTTTTAAAGAAAATATTTTTGCCGGGATACAGGTGCATGATATGTCATGCACCTGTATTTAAAGAAAGGGGAATAACCACCCGTATATGTTTGCTGAGAGGAGTGTTGTCCAGGTATTGGACACGTCCCCGGCAAGATTTTATCACCCGATTGAATAAAAGTTCAAAAAAAGTATTTTTTATTAGAGAAACTGCTTTTTTCCTAATATTCCGGGATGCGGTCTGATAATCCGAACAAGAAGAAAGGATAAGGAAACCTTTGTGTTCTTGTATGGAAAAGAAGATATTATCAGATTTTCTGCCGGTATATTCTCGTGACAGATCAAATAGCAGCTCTATGGAATAAAGGACTTTTTCATTTAAATCCGTAAAATCTGTATCAGATGAAATCAAAGGATAAAACTGTGTATGCTGCTGGTCGCAAATCCTGCCTAAATTATTGAAAAGTTCATTTATGTTTTTTCCTTTTTTACGAAGATACGTCTTTTCTATATTATGGCATCTGCGGCTGATATAAATATTCAAACTGAAATTGAGCAGCAGTATCATAAGGGCAAGGAAAACCACTAAAATCAAAACCGGGTAAAGCACCAGCTCCTGCCAGGAGTCTTCGTCAAACCGAAACAAAGAAATCGTGTTCACAAGTCTGCCGATAGAATAAACGAACGCGATCAGGATACAAAAGTTTTCCGG
>DWYZ01000276.1 GCA_019118425.1 Candidatus Blautia faecavium
AAGCAGCGCCTGAGCAATCTGGAGGTCTGTCTGCTCCGGATGCTTCTGGATAAACTCATAGATCTCTCTTACCCTGTCAATATCCAGATCCAAGAGTCTGGCCGCGTTCTCATAGGATAAGTCCGAATCCATTTTCCGTATAACGCCCACTGCTGCTGCAAAACGCCCCTCCGTAAGTCCCTGACTGCGCCCTTCCGCAATTCCATCCTCACGCCACATTCTTCCTAAAGGCATCATCTGCATCTCCTCCTTTACCTTTTTCAATTCCTTTCCATTTAGGAATTTGTTTGCCATCACATATAATACTGAATCCAGCTTCTCCTTTTCCTCCTGGGAAAATGCAGTGCTGTCCCTGAGTAATTCGTAAGCATCCAGGATCCGTTCCTTCTGGGACACTTTTCCACCCATGAGAGGCGTAAGGGTAAGCCAGGCAAGGTCAGAGCGGGTGACGGCTTCTCCCCGCTGTATCTTCTCTTTTAGTACTTTAATAAAAGCTCCTGCATCTTTTTCCCGCATCATAATGGGAATGATCCGGTAGGTATTGATCCCTGCCTTTATCTTTTTACGGGGCTTTTTCATTTTTCCGGAACAGAGTACATAGGTGGTGACGTCCACATGCAGCGTCTTCTTCTTTTGGGGCAGAAGTTTTTTTCTCATTAGTGTTCATTGGATTTTCCATATAGTATCCTTTCCGCAGAAATACTATAAAGAGAAATCATCTGCTTACACTATAGCAAATTTTGTTCTAACAGGCAACAATTTCCGCTTGTATAAAGACAATAATAAAGGTATCGGTGATATATCCCAGAATCAAGGGAAAAGAATAAAAAGAATTTAAGAAATGGTTCAGATAATCTCTCAGAATAGATGGCTGCCTGGAAAGAATCCTGCTGTGACAAAATCCGTACAACGGGAATTAAGAAATCTGCTAAAAAAAGTTTATCTTATAGAAAAAGAAAATGCAACAGAAAGTTTTGTCGATATTTGGCACTTAATATTTAGGGGATGCTGGTGCAATCAGGAGGCAGAAAGCCCCCCTCCTGCCTCCATAACCTATCCTCTCTCTCTTGGAGGATATTTCCATCTTATAAAAAGCGTTCCCGCCAAAATAAAGCACCCGCACCCCAAAAGCCATGCATTGGGCCGAAAATCCCCTTCCATCATGGAAAAAAGATAAAAATTCCCCATCTTATTTTTTCCAAAATAGCTAACCGTATAAAAGAATACCGGAATCATATAGGAAATTACTATGTTTCCTGTAAAAGCCCCCGCTGCAAATCCCAGGCTTCCCAGAAAAATACAGTCCCCAAGGGTTCCCCAAAAAAGTCTTACGCTCACCGCACATCCATTCTCCTTTAACCAAAGGAAAAATATCCCCAAAAGCAGCACAAGCGCCAAAGCCGAATAACATGTCCTAACTCCTTCCACAAAGCTTCTCTCCACAGCCTTCGTCCCTACGATCTGGGAAATTGCCGGATCCTGCTCCGGCAAGAACACAGGGGTAAAAACAAGGATTCCAACCAAAGAGAACATAAACTCCAATGGCATGGCACAAACTGTTTCTGAAAGCTGCTCCGTCCCGAACATTACAGGGATCATCCCTGTAAGCAGCACAGCTAAAAGAAAGTGCCAGCGGAAATTATGCTTTATATTTGCTTTTGCGATGTCCCAAAAAAGCCGGCATCTTTTTTCCGATCTTCTTCCCATACAGCCTTCCCCTCCGTTTCTGTTCGTAAATAAATATGGTTCCCAACACCAAAAGCAGCGCAAAACAGGTGAAAAAGATCCGGTTAGCCGCAAATTTTTCTATATGATCCACCCATTCCTGTGTACCCACAAGGGCATTATGTCTGGGCATCAGGCGGAAAAGAGCACACCCGTTTTTCTCCCAGATTCCCTGGTTCACATCAAAAAACCACCAAAGGACCTGCACCAGGATCGCCGCCGGCGTATCTGTAAGAACTGTAAAAAACATCCCCGCTCCAGTCACCGTCATCACTGTAGGAAGCAGCCAGATTACTGAATACTTCAGCATCGCCAGATAGTCCAGATTTTCCCCCGGGTACATTCCCCATACAGAGGAATTGGAAATATAGCCTAAAACAAGAGCCGGAACCATCGTTCCTGTGATAAGGGCCGCATACCGGCTTAAAATCAGCCGCGCCGAAGAAATCCGCCTTGTATAAAGAAGTGTCTCCATATGCGCCTGGCGGTCTTTAAGAAATAAGGCCACTGCCAAAAACACAGGCAGAAGGGAAGCCGGCACTACGATATAGTAATCGCAGAAGAGCCTTGCATAACCTCCGGTAAACCGGTCTGTATTTTTTGTAAGCTCATATTGTTCCATGGCTTCCTCATAAGTATAGGGCACCATGCAAAAACTGCTTAAATTGTCTGTCCGGTAGTTGGATCCTCCCCCAATGATCCGGTCCGCTTCTTCCATATTTTCTTTAAACTCTTCATAAGTAAGCCCGTCCTTAAGGGTAATGTCTTCCTGATCCGCCGTTTCTTCTTCCTGTTCCTCTCCTACTGCATAGGAATAACTCCCGTCAGGATTTTTTGTCGTCTCTTCCGCGGATATGGTAAACCCTCCATAAAACTGCTCATCGCCTTCCCATTGCCGTGCCTCCGAAAGAAAAGTTTTCGCCGGCATGCCGGTCAAGTTTTCCAGTACAGCCGCCATTTCCTCCATCTCCTTTTCATTTAGCCTTACTTCTTTATAAAAGCCGATGGGATATGCGATATACATATTCTGTAAAAATTCCCCGTAAAGAGTCTCCCAGGCGTTTTCCATGATCACTTCGGGATCCTCCTTAGGATGCATCCCATAATCCTCTCCCTCTACAGGCTCAGAAAGTTTCTCTCCCCTAAAATCCATGGCGTCCTGGCTGTTCTGCATGATAAACGCCCCCGCCGCATAGATTACAAACAAAAGGGAAAAGACCACCTTTTTTAATTCCTTTAAATACAGCATGAAAGCTCCACCTCCCCTTTTCTTAAATCCGCGCCGTTTTCATGCAGACAAAGAAGATAGGCGTCCTCCATATGAGGCTCGCATAAATCCGCTCCCTCCACCGGCTGTTTTGACAAAAGCCGTACATGCATGCTCCTTCCCCGGGGTTTCACGCTGGTGACCAGATACTGCTGTTTTAATTCTTCCAGCGTTTTTTTATCTGCGTCTATTTCATACACCTTATTTACCGCATTCTCCATCAGCTCTTCCACTGTTCCCCAAAACAAAAGGGAACCTTTGTCCAGAATGCCTATGTTCTCACAGGACGCTTCCACATCCCCCACAATGTGAGTGGAGAGGATGACGATCCTGTCCTTCGCCACATCCCCTAAGAGATTCCGGAAGCGGATCCGCTCCTCCGGATCCAATCCCGCAGTGGGTTCATCCACGATCAAAACCTTTGGGTCATGAAGAAGCGCCTGGGCAATGCCAAGCCTACGCTTCATTCCTCCTGAAAGAGCCTTTACCTTCTTTTTCTCCTCTCCGGCAAGATTCACCTGATCCAAGAGCATGGGAATCCGTTTTCTCCGCTCATCTCCCGGCATCCCGGAGAGTACTCCCAGGTAATCCATCACCTCCCCCACGCTCATAGAAGGATACATGGAAAAATCCTGAGGAAGATAGCCGGTAATCTTCCGTATTTCCTTAGCTTCCTTTAACGGGATGCCGCACACCTTCACCTGTCCGTCCTTTAAAGGAAGCAGAGTAGATAACGTTTTCATAAGCGTTGTCTTTCCCGCTCCATTAGGCCCTAAAAGACCGAACATTCCCCTTTCTATGGTAAGAGTGATCTCATGAAGCACCTGCTTTTTCCCATAATATTGATTCAGATTCTTAATCTCAATCCTGCTGTCCATAAAAAAACCTCCTTGTAATTCTCTTACAAGGAGATTGTAAAATACACTTTTCAAGTTTTTATCTACTTATTTAAATTAAAAATCTCGCCGTAACACAAGCCCCCTCCCGGGTATTTTTTAAGGTAAGGCTTCCTTTGCACTTTTCACATAAAATCCTGCAGATATAAAGCCCCATGCCAAACTGTCCGCCTTTTATCTCCTTTCCCTGATAAAAAGGCTCTGCAGCTTTCTCAAGACTTTCTTTTGAAAAACCGCCGCCGTCATCCTGCACGGAGATGACCAAAAACTGATCTGTCTTCACCTCTGCCTGGATTTTTTTCTTTCCATAACGCACAGCATTCGCCAATAGATTTTGATACACCTGTTCCACCAGATTTAGGTCTGCCTGAAAGTTTTCTTTTATATTTTCCGCTTTTATAGAGAAGTCCAGGCTTTTGCAAAGAATTTTTCCGCTTTCTTCCAGCCGCTTACAGAGCTCCTCCCCCGTCACCAAAGTTTTCGTCACCTCCAGATCATCAAGCCTTTGTACCTGGTTCATAGCGGCAACATACTCCTCCAGCCTTTTTATATTTCCGTGCATGGTCCTTGCGGCGGAGACAATCTTTTCTCTGGGCATTTGTCCGTTCGCCGCGTATTTTATGAGCATTTCGCTTTGTCCTTCAAGTACTGTAAGAGGCGTACGCATGTCATGGGAAAAAGCCGCGTTCAGCCGCCTGCGTTCTTCCATCTGCCGCCACATCTCCCGGTTGTTTTCCAGAAGGGCACGGCGCATTTCCTCAAAGGAGCCGCACAGCCGTCCAAGCTCATTCTCCCGTTCATAGGTTATGGAAAAATCCAGATCCTGCTGCGCTATTTTCTCAGCTCCTTCATCCAAAAGTTCCAGGGGCTTTCTCAAATTTCTTTTATAGAACAAAATGCTGGTAACTACAATAGAACCGCAAAAGCTTAAAAACGGAAGAAACCAGGCTAATATCCCGGCAGCCTCGTCCACTGTCAGTTCCCAGTCTGAGTAAAATTCCCTGGGATCGCTGAGATAAACGTATCCGCTGGTTCCTGTAGGAACCCCGTCTTCATAAAAAAGCTCTACCGGTTCCCTGTTGGCCATCTTCTCATATTTCTGCCGGATCTGATCCTGTATGCTCTGGCAGATAACAGAAAAAATTATGGAAAGGCAAAGAGCTGCCAAAAGGCCTCCCACCATATAGACGGCAAAGGATACCTTCAGGGAACAGGAATTGCGTTTTCTTTTTATCCATTCCTTCAGGCTTTTCACTTTCCCCAGGATCATGGAGATACCTCTCGTGGATTTTCTCATTTTTTCCATTTATACCCCACTCCCCATACAGTTTCTATGCAGGGGGCCGCCCCGGCAGCAGAAAGTTTTTGACGCAGCCTTCGGATATGTTCCGCCACTACAGCACTGTCTCCCTCGCTTTCATAACCCCATATCCTTTCGTAAATACGTTCTTTGTCAAATACCTGTCCTGGATGTTGGGAAAGCAGCTCTAAAATATCAAATTCCTTTTTCGCAAGAGAAATGGGTTCCCCTTTGAAATACACACAGTGCTCCAGATAATCTATGGACAGCTCCTTTTGGAAGCTCACCCTATGAGAGTCCCGCGTCCGCTCCTCCCTTCTTAAATGAGCCGCCACCCGGGCCCCCAGCTCCTCTAAAGAAAAGGGCTTTACAATATAATCATCCCCGCCGATCCCAAAGCCTTTGATCTTATCGCTGTCCTCCACCCGGGCAGTTAAAAATAAAATAGGGCAGGACACAAACCGGCGGATCTGCGCACAGACAGAAAGGCCATCCTTATCCGGCATATTGATATCCAAAAGGATCAGATCCGGATTTTGGGCAGCCTTTTTCACAGCCTCCTCCCCGCCGGATGCTAAAAGCACCTGATAGCCATTATAGAAAAAATAATCTCCCAGCATTTCCAGGATATCCTTTTCATCATCCGCGATCAAAATTGTTTTTTTCACAGCCTCACCTCCATATGGAGGTATCTTAGCATATAATTTTCAATTTTTCATCAACTGGAAAAAGAAAAACCAGGAACACACTCCGCTCCTGGTTTTTCCTCGTTCATTCTTTAAATTCCACGCCGCGTTTTCCTTTGGGACAGTCCTTGCAGCAGCCGCAGCCACAGCCGCCCGCTTTCCTGTTCTTCCATTTTCGATAGAGGACAAATCCAACCAGCCCGAACACAATGAGCAAAATAAGGATATCAACAATCATTGTTCCTCCTCCTGACGCACCTGCTGCGTCATCAAGGCAGATTTTGGAGTTTACTTCCAAGCTCCCGCCTTTGCCTGTCATGAAAGACAAAGCTCCAATTTTTCCACCATCTCGTCAATCTGCGCCCTGGTGATAACAAGAGGCGGTACGATCCTTAAAACATCCGTTCCGGCGGAGATCACTACCAGACCGTTGTCAAGCGCTTTCTTGATCACATCCCCTACCGGACGTCCTGTGATCACAAGCCCCTGCATCAGGCCTTTTCCTCTTCTTGTCTGTACACAGTCGTATTTTTCCACCAGATCGTCCAGTTTTCCCTCCAGATAGGGGGTCAGTTCCTGTACATGGGCCAGGATCATATCCTTTGCAAAAATGTCAAACACCTTGCTCACCGCTGCGCACACAAAAGGATTTCCACCATATGTCGTTCCATGATCTCCAGGCTTCAAGGAGGCTGCCGCCGCCTTTTCATTCAAGACAAACGCTCCTACCGGAACACCGCTTCCCAACGCCTTGGCACA
>DWYZ01000044.1 GCA_019118425.1 Candidatus Blautia faecavium
AATAGCATATACGCCTAGGATCACCATCAGCAGAACACCAAATGCTCCGGCAAGACCGAAGTCGTATCCTGAAAATGCTTTTGTGTACATATAGGACGGCAAGGTCTGAGAGTAGTTCGCCGGACCTCCATTGGTAACAATGACAACAAGGTCAAAGGAGTTAAAGATCCAAATCGTACGAAGCAGCAGGGTCATAATAACCGTAGGCTTGATATAGGGAAGGGTAAGGCTGAAAAACTTACGAAACATTCCGCATCCGTCCATATCTGCCGCCTCATAAATATCCTCCGGAATTGACTGCAGCGCTGCCAGAATCATGATACCGAAAAACGGGATACCGATCCAAATCATGGCGATGATGATAACTGCCAGAGATAATCCCGGCGTACCAAGCCATGCAATTCTCTCATCAATGATCCCAAGTTTTAAAAGAATATCATTTACAACGCCGTATTCCCCGTTAAAAGACCAACGGAATACAAGACCTACTACGAATGTAGAAAATGCCCATGGCAGGAATACGATAGACTGATAAATTCCTCTGCCGGGGAACTTATCCTTCAGCGCAAGGGCCAGCGTCAGCCCTCCGATAAACTGCCCTGCTACTGCCACCACCACATATACAATGGAGTTTTTCAGAAGCAGAAGGAAGTCTCTGTCGCCGAATAACTGTTTAAAGTTTTCAAAATTATTAAAATAAATGTCAGGATTTCCAAGCCTGTAATTCTGGAAAGCCATGATCACACTTTTGATCAACGGATATCCAAACATTACCAACAGTATCACAAGAACCGGTCCTACATAATACCAGGGTTCCCTTGCCCTTCTGGACTTCAGCGTACTTTTATGTTTTTTTCCGCTCATAGTATTCCTCCTTTTTGTGCCGGACGGTAATTTCTGTTTTTTCACCTATTTTGCTCCCGGCATCAATATAAAAACGGGGCATCTCATTTTCGTCTTTGAAAATAGGATGCCCCTGTTGCCGTCTGTCACAAGACAGCTATGCTACATCCGGCTTACTGCAGAGTCAATGCTGTTTCCACTATAGTATCCGGATGTTCTTCCATATATGCTGTCATACGTGTCTGCAGTTAATCCGTAATGGTTGTCAGTGCAGTTTCAGCATCTATGTCACCAAGAAGGTAGCTCTGAATTTCTTCATGGAACATACCCTGATGAAGGTCTGTATAGTCAAACGGTCCGAAAGTAGTAGGAACTGCAAGGTTCGGATCATTCATCTGCTGTACAAATGCTGCGTATGGTCCATCTGTTCCGTATGTTTCGTCGTTTTCCACATCCTTTTTGATCGGAATCTCACCGGTTGTCTTGCAGTATTCAATGTTGTTTTCCGCATTGGTCATAAACTCAATGAGCTGCCATGCTTCATCCGGATGCTCGCTGTTTCCGGAAATTGAATATGCATAAGGTGCGTTGATGGTGTTATAGATCTTTCCGTCTTTGGTGCTTGCCGGCATCGGCATTACGCCCCATACTTCCGGATCCATATTTGCCTCACAGGTAGGAAGTACTTCAGAGTCATTGATCAGAGTTCCTGTCAGACCGCCGGTAAAGTTATCTACCATCTCTGTAAAGCCCCAGTTAATAGAATCTTCCGGTGCATAACCGTTCAAATACTGATCAGTCCATGTCTTGAAGGCTTCAAGACACTCATCAGAATTGATCAGGATGTTTCCTTCAGAATCATAGGTATTTCCGCCTGTAAAGGACTGCAGATATACAAGGAGCGGATCAAGAGCTCCTCTGGCTCCACGATAGGAAACACCGTAATGTCTTTCATCTACATTGGTCATTTTTTCTACTGCATCAAAATACTCGTCATAAGTCCAGCCCTTTGTAGGATCCAGGTTAAGTCCAGCTTCCTCAGCCCAGTCTTTGCGATAGAATACACCTTTTACCATAAGGCCGTCCGGTACAGTATATACATGGCCGTAACGGTCTTCTTCACTTCTCCACAACAGTTTATTTACTGCATCTGTATACTCATCTCTGGTATCTGCCAGATAGTCATCCAGAGGGATTACCCATCCAGCCTGAGTGTACTGTCCCAGCCATCCGGACCATACTGTCATAACATCCGGAAGCTGATTAGATGCACCAAGAACTGTGATCCTGTTTGCCGCATCATCCCATGGTACGCTTTCGTAAACTACTTCGATACCGGTCTCATCATAAAATTTCTGAAAAATCCCCTCAAAGTAGCTCTGTCTTGTCTCGCTGGGACTTACGTCCAGGAAACGAAGACTTACATCTGATGCTGCCTGTACCTCGGTAGCCGCTCCCGCAGTAAGAGAACCTGCGATCATAGCTGCTGCCAATAACACACTGATTTTTTTCTTCATATTTCTTCCTCCTTTATAATGATCTCTATATTTAAAGCAGCTTCAGCGCCGCTTCAATATCCTCCAGAAGATTTTCCTCTCCTTCCAGGCCGCAGTATAGGCGGATCAAACCTCTGTCTGCGCCTAGCACCGCAAGTTCTTCCTGTGACTCCTTATACAAAGGACAGAGGGCAAGACTTTCGAAACCGCCCCAGGAACACCCTTTTCCGAACAAATGGAGGTGGTCAATGAATTCCACTGCCTTTTCCGCCGGGGCATCCAAAACAATGCTCATCAAGCTGCTATGTCCCATCTGCTGTCTCTTGATGATATCTGCCTGAGGATGAGAAGCCAGTCCTGTATAATTTACCTGTTTTACCTTATCACTCTTTTCTAAGAAATCCGCTACTGCCATAGCAATCTCCTGATGGCGCTTCATCCTCGCCTCCAAGGTACGAAGCCCCCTTATGGCAAGCCATCCTTCCATTGGGCCTAGGATCCCTCCGAACCATTCTCTCATCTCTGACATAATGCGTCGCATAAGCTCTTCATCTTTAGATACCAGCACACCGCCTATGATGTCACTGTGTCCTCCGATGTACTTAGACATAGTGTGCATAACGATATCCACTCCCAGATCCAAAGGTTTCTGGAAAATAGGAGTCAGGCATGTATTATCTATGTACGTTTTAACATTATGCTTCTTCGCGATATCTGTGATTGCCTTCAAATCCACCACACGAAATACAAAAGTAGCCGGACTTTCTAAAATCATTAAAGATGTATTGTCCTGAATCGCGTCTTCGATTTCCTGAATATCGTTTCCGCTTACATAGGTCACGGAAAAATTAAGTCTGGGGATTCCGACTGTCTTCAGGAAGCGCTTTATCGGCTGGTAGATATCTTTCATACAAACCAGATGGCTTCCGGCTTTGCAAGTAGCCATGATAGCCGCTGTACATGCCGCCATGCCTGAAGAAAAGACAACGGCTCTGCTGCCATGCTCCAGAGCAGCAATCTTACGTTCCAGAATATGTACTGTAGGATTCGAGGACCTTCCGTAGACATATTCATCATCTTTAAAGACATCTACATTGCAGTAATCCTCAAATTTTTCATACACATGAAGAGAATTCATAAATACCGGGGGTACGACTGCGTGCATATAACGGTCGTATTCATCCGCGGTATGGGTCAGTGCCAACAAGTCCTCGTTCATAATGCTTCCCCTCCTCGATCTGGTTCATTGGTCAACTGGCTCAACCAGTCAATTTCTTTTCTCAATGACAGATACAATTTTTTTCTTTTATCTTTTGATTGTTATTTTATACTGGGTTTTGTATTTTTGTCAATACTTTTCCGTTTATTTCCTTCCTTTGTTGTATGTTTCGAGACATTCTTCCAATTTTTACAAGGATTTTTTGGTAAACTTTACGATACACCCAAAAAATCTTTTCATTGCAATCCTTTATGCAAAATGTTATATTATCCTCAGATGAATAGAAAAATCCTATTCATATTTGTTTAAAATTCACAAAGAGGAAGGAGGCATTTTATGAGTTTGCTCTATAAAAGCAGCAAACGCTGTTATCTTATCGACCATCATTCCCCGGATCCCCCGGCTGTGACTTTGGAAAATCTCGACATTGCCGAATATGAACGTTTTTTCGACACGGCAGGGATAGACTCTCTCATGGTCTACTGTAAAGATCACTGGGGAGTTACTTATTTTGATTCCAAAGTTTCCGGTTCCAGGAAACATCCAGGAGTAAAAGGAGACTGGATCCGCCAGGTAAGGGATCTCACAGAAAAAAAAGGAATCGAATTCGTAGCTTACTATTGTATAGAATATGACGAAGGCGCTGCCCGGAGATTTCCTGATTGGAGGGTAAAAAAATCTGACGGCACTTCTTTGATCCGTGACGATCTCTACGCGAAATGGAGTCTGTGCTGCTATCAGACCGGATATCGGGAATATTCCCTTTCCCATCTGGAAGAAATCGTACGGGAATACCATCCGGACGCATTGTTTCTTGATATTTTCGGCGCGTCTCTTTGTTATTGTCCACAGTGCAGAGAAAAATTCCAGAAAAAATACGGCTATGCTCTTCCGGAAACAGAAGAAGCACTGGCAAGCCACCGTCTGGATGTAGTAGACTTTTTAAACGGCAATGCCAAAGAATACCTGGAAGAATTAAGAACCAGGGTGAAAGCCATTGATCCCACTCTGGCCATCACCATTAATTTTTCCTGCCACTATCCCAAGGAGATCCGTGATCTTCTGGACTATCAGTACTCAGAACCCCTTCTGAAAGATAACTGGTATTCTTCCGCCTATGCCCGCGACACAGCAAAAGGCCAGTATCCTATGCTAGCTCCGGGAGAGGCTTCCCAAGTTTACAATTACGACAGCAAGGCACAGTATATCTGCGACCTTTCTTCTATAGCGGCCCAGGGATGCCGTGTAGGCATGTACAGCGGTTCCCAGCATTACGACGGGACCCTGGACCATGCAGAAGCGGAGCAGCTTGGCAGTGTATTTCAGGTATTAAAGGAGCTGGAGCCTTATCTTGTAGACCGAAGCCCCGTTAAACATGCGGCCATCCTCCAAAGCGATGCTTCGAAATCCGTTAATGCGTTTCCTTTCCATTCAGATGCAATTTTGCGGATGAAAAAGCATAACCCGCACACTTATGCCATCTTAGGCGCAATGGAACTTTGCGAGCACGAAAAGATACCGTACTCAATTCTGCCGGAAGGCGAGGCGACAGAGGAAACACTTGCCTCTTATGATCTTTTAATTCTTCCGGAAGTTTATATTGTATCTGATACAGTGGCAGATTTATTAAAATCATACACGAAAAATGGCGGAAATCTTCTGATTTCCGGAAAAACCGGACTTTGGGAACCGGATTTTTCCACAAGAAAAGAATTCGCCCTGTCTGAACTGATGGGTGTAAGCTACCGCAGCATTCACACAGAATACGCCCAGAATGACTGGAGCGCATATCTGAAAAAATGTGAGGATGCCTCCTACGAAGGCATGCTTAATAAAACCACTCCTCCGGTAAGCGAATTTTTCCTGGAAACAGAATGTACCAGCGCTCATCCGGAATTTCATTTTGTTCTTCCCTGTGTAGCCTGCACGCCTACCCAATGGGTAAACTGGTGGAGTCCGCCTCCTGGAAAAGAAACAGACTTTCCTGCTTTGACTGTAAATACATATGGAAAAGGCACTGTCTTTTACGCGGCCTTTGACCTTTTCACCATGGCTGCAAAGGAAACTTACCGGCAGGTACCGGATCTTTTCCATCAGATTTATAAAAAGCTGGGTATCTGCCCTGCGATCCAGAATATAACGAATATTCCTAATATTCTTCGTACCGCATATTTCGAGACAAAAAATGCTTATTATGTACATCAGATTTCCACCTTAGCACACGAGTACAAGGGGGATGCGGCCCCAGTATCCGGCGGAAAACTGACGCTTGACGTCCCTGTAAAATCAGCTAAGCTGGTTTACCCAAAGGCCCAGGAACTTTCTGTCTGCCGGGATGGGAAGACCTGCACAGTGGAACTGCCGGAGTTTACTCTGCAGCAGTTTGTAGTATTAGAAAAAGAATAGCTGTAAATCTGCGTTTGCTTTACAGCAAATAGGATTTCCCCAGAGGGTTATAGCAAGCGCCAAATTTGTCGTTTATAAAAAAGAGCCCTGCATGTTTTCCATAAACAAATAAGAAAAACATGCAGGGCCTTCTCTATTTCGCCGGCTTTCCCCCCAATTTTAATAAAAGGATGCCGTTTTTTTCAATGTATGCCAAATTGCCTATTGAATCATACTGCTCCATATCCACGCAGCAAGTGCGTGGTTCGGGTATGACATGTAACGTTTTATTTTACATAAATTTCCCAAAGAAGGCGCATTCTTCATCATTACACTTCGCCGCTTCCGGCAGTTTCATATTGCAGTGGAAAACATGTCCCAAAATGTGCGATTCATCTCCGTAAAAATGCAGCTCAAAAGGGACACTCTTCTCCATAAGCTTCTCCGCCATAACAAGAGCCTGACTGGTCAGAAAATCACCGGTGGCAGTCATGAGAAATACAGGCGGAAAGGCAGCGGTTATATAATCAACTGCGCAGATTCTTTTCATCTCCTCTAAGGTTCCTCCCTGGGGAAGATAATCCTTCATGAGCTCCTTTGTCTCAAGATCCTCTCCTTCCTGTGGGGGAACATTGTATTTGCCGCAGTTTAAAGCTACTGCTTTCGGGCAAAAACCCCGGGGCGTCTTAAAGGAATATTCTGCGGCATATGACTGATTTGTCAAAATGCAGCAGTACAGGGCAAGATTATGAGCTCCGGCGGAATCCCCTACAGCGAAAATATGCTCCGTGTCAAAGGCGTATTCCTCTTTATGAGCCAATACCCAGGTAAATACGGCGTTTGTATCTTCCAGGGAGGCGGGAAATTTATTTTCCGGGGCCAGACGGTAAGAAAAATTAACTACCGCAAAGCCTCTCTGAGCAAGGCTCATACAGTAAAAACGATAGCGTTCTTTATCCCCGTATACCCATCCGCCCCCATGTACGCTTACGATCACCGGCAGAGGAGCATCCTCCGCTTCTTTGGGCCGGTATACATCCAGGGACTGCCATTTTTCATCTTTTCCATACACAATGTCCCGGCAACATTTAACATCCTCCGGTTCCTTAAGTCCCGCATCCCGGATATCATCCCCTTCTTTAAACTGTTTCCTAATCCTATCACTGATCTCTGACATTCTCGTCATCTCCCTTCATGCACAATTAAACAATAAAATTATACACTCCTTTGCTTTCCTCCACAATCTCTTTCAGGCACGAATCCATCCGGCGGCTGAAAACCTGGATCATCCGGCCGATAAATAAAGCGGAAAGAACTGTCCCTATTCCAATACCGATGATCCTGTGCCCAACTGCCAGAGAAATAACCGCCGTTACTGCTACCATAGTACAGTCAAAACGAAACTTCGCCTTTCCCAGTTCCAAATGTCCTGCATAACTTAATGCACGCACCACCCCATCAGAAGGATTCGGCACCAGATCCATCGTGACCACCACATAAGCGGCAAGAGCCGTACATAATATAGCTGCCGCAAGGACCAGAAATTTCAGCGGAAGAAAATTTATCTGAAAATCTAAAATCTCATTGTAAAAATCTATAATGTATCCCATCACGTAAGAAAATGGAATCTGCAAAAGCACCTTTACCTCAAAAGCCTAAAAGCAACACACCAAATACATAAATACACAATCTTTTTCCCATTCCTGGCTCCTTTTCGTTTTATTGCATATTCTTTTATCCCAATGATAACTTTTAAATTTGTTAAGCGGATATTCTCAATACCCGCAGGGCACGTGTCCGCTGTGTTTCCTTGATTCGATTAAAAAAGCGAAAGTACAGGCAGGGTAAACACGGATAAGATCGTAGTCACCAAAATGGTTTTCGATGCCAGGATATAATCCTGGTCATATTTTCTCGCCAGCACTGCACAGGTGGAGGCCACCGGCATTCCGATCAGCAATACAGCGATCCAGGTAATCTGCTCATCCACTCTAAGAAAGCGGCAGCCAAACAGAACAATCAGCGGCATGACCATAAGACGGTTTAGTGTAACTTGAGCCATTCCTTTACTGAACAGGCCTTTCCATTCCACATCCGCCAGCATAGACCCCACTACTATAAGCGAAGTGGCAGACAGACAGTTTCCTATGATAAATACTTCTCCTGTCTCATATACATCGT
>DWYZ01000277.1 GCA_019118425.1 Candidatus Blautia faecavium
CAGACAATGCAAGCTGCATACTGAAGATTCAGGGACTTCCTAACTGTGAGACAAATGTCGTATTTGAAAATCTTCAGTATCTGGAAGTAAACCGCAGGCATAAATATTCCGATGAGGAATGGGATGCGCTAAGTCTGGCGGAAAAATACAATATTTTTGTAAAGGATCAAAGTGTGCAAAATGAGATGACCATCACCGTGAGCACAGAGGCGGACGGTTATCAGATTGGCAAAAAAATACTCTTTGTGACAAATAAAAATAATTTCTATGGAGGACGGCATAACTTTGTCAGCAATCTGAGCTATCATGAGGATGCGATTACTTACATCAAACTTTCCTTTGATAAAAAAGGAAGCTACCGTTACGATGACCTGAAGGTAATCTGTCAGCCTACAGACAGGCTGGATGACTACGCATCGGCGTTAAAGACGGATAACATAGAGGATCTGACCATAGAAGACAATGATATAAGCTTAAGCGTCAGCCTTGACGAAAGAAAGGCGCTTGTGCTGTCTGTTCCATACAGCAAGGGATGGAGTGCTGTGGTAAACGGAGAAGAAATGGAAATCCAGAAAGCGAACACTATGTTTATGGCCCTTGAGCTCCCGCCGGGAGATTATGACATTGAGCTGCATTATACTACACCGTATATAAAGGCGGGATTACTGCTTACGGTTTCCGGTGTGGTATTATTTATAGGAATTGTGATCGTGAAAGAGAAAAGAAAGAGGAAGACTGCATGAGTAGATTATCAGTAGTGCTGCCGGCTTATAATGAAGAACTGATGGCAGCTAAGACCTGCCGGGTACTAAAGGAAGTTCTTGACGGGGCAGGGATCGCCTATGAGCTTGTGCTTGTGGATGATGGTTCCAAGGATAATACCTGGAATGAAATTGTAAAAGCAGGAAAAAGAGATCCGAACATTCTGGGTGTACATTTTTCCAGAAATTTTGGAAAGGAGGCGGCTGTGTTCGCAGGTCTTGCCCAGTCCACTGGCGATGTGGTGGCTGTTATGGACTGTGATTTGCAGCATCCGCCGGAAACCTTGATCGAAATGTATCATCTCTGGGAAGAGGGATATGAGATAATCGAAGGGGTAAAAACAAGCCGTGGAAAAGAAAGCGCTCTTCATAAAAAAAGCGCGGATTTTTTCTATGGCATTATGTCCAAGGTGACGAAGGTGGATATGCAGAATGCCTCTGATTTTAAGATGATGGACAGAAAGGCGGTAAACAGTATTCTTTCCATGCCGGAGAGAAACATGTTCTTCCGTGCCACATCATCCTGGGTGGGCTATAAAACTGCATATGTTAACTTTGAGGTACGGGAAAGAGAGGCTGGGGAATCCAAGTGGTCTACCTGGTCCCTGATAAAATATGCCTTTACTAATATTGTGGCATTCACGACCATGCCGCTTCAGATTATAACGGTGGTGGGCAGTGTTTGTTTCCTGTGTTCCCTTGTGCTGATCATTTATTCTCTGGTACAGTATTTCAGAGGATTCGCAGTTGCCGGCTATACCACTACCCTTATAGTGCTCCTGTTGATCGGAAGCGCTATAATGGTGAGCCTTGGCATCATTGGCTATTATATTTCAAAGATATACGAAGAAGTAAAGCGCCGTCCCCGTTATATTGTCTCAAAGATCATACGAGGCAGCGAGGATGCCTATGACCAGGCAAATCACGATTAAGGGAGCGGGAGGCAGCAGGAATGATAAAATGGATTCGTAAGCTTTTCGAAAGCTCGGTGATAAGATATATTTTTTTCGGAGGCTGTACCACGCTGGTAAACCTCATCAGTTTTTACATTTTGCGCAGATTCGGCGTACAGCTTACTGTGGCAAATATCATCTCCATAGTCCTGGCGATTCTGTTTGCCTATGTGGTGAATTCCAAATATGTATTTCAGGACAAATGCGAAAGTTTAAGGGATCATATCCAGCCTTTCTGTAAATTTATCAGCGCACGCCTGATCACCATGGTGATTGAAGTAGGTGGCGTATGGCTTCTGGTAGAAGTCTTGGGAATGAATGATATGATCGGAAAATTCCTGACACAGTTTATTGTGCTGGCTTTAAATTATATATTCAGTAAATTTTTTGTGTTTACCACCGGAAAAAAGAAAAATTAAAATAATAAAGAAAAGACTGAGACAGATACCCTTTTTGCGGTATCTGTTTTTCAGTAAAAGGAAGAGGGTACTGGCTTTTTTTTCATTCCTATGGTAGAATTCTATCAGAAAATAAGACGGAGGATAAGACAAATGACCTTAGAGGAAACGATCAAAGAGATAAAACCTCTCGACGAAAATATGATGGAAAAGGCAAGAGCACGCTGGAACAGTATCGCTCACCCGCTGCATTCTCTGGGCAAGCTGGAGGATCTGGTCATCCAGATCACAGGTATTACAGGGAAGCCTACTGTGGATATCAGCAAAAAAGCATTGGTGGCTATGTGCGCGGACAATGGAGTTGTGGAGGAGGGAGTGACCCAGACTGGACAGGAGATCACTGCTCTTGTGGCCAATGGATTTTTAGAGGGCACCACCACTGTCTGTGCCATGTGCCGTAAGTGCGGGGTAGATGTACATCCGGTGGACGTAGGGATTGCTGTGGATACAAACGTTCCCAGGAATTTAAAGGTGGCATACGGCACGAAAAATATGACAAAAGGCCCGGCTATGACCAGAGAAGAGGCGAAAAAGGCCATAGAAGCGGGAATCCAGACAGCCTGCGAGCTGAAGGATAAGGGCTATAAGCTTCTTGCTACCGGAGAAATGGGAATCGGAAATACCACTACCAGCAGCGCTATGGCGGCTGTTCTTTTAAATCAGCCGGTGGAGGTTATGACAGGAAGAGGCGCAGGCCTTTCCAGTGAAGGGCTGGTACGAAAAATAAACGCTATAAAAAAGGCAATCCAGATAAATGATCCGGACCCGGAAGACGTTATGGACGTGCTCTCTAAGGTGGGCGGTTTGGATATTGCCGGACTTGCCGGAGTATTTTTAGGAGGGGCAGCTCTTAGGATGCCGGTAGTTATGGATGGATTTATCTCCTGCGTAGCGGCGCTGACGGCGAAGATGCTCTGCCCTGGTGCGGCAGATTATATGCTTTCCTCCCATGTGTCCAAGGAACCGGCTTCCAGACTTATTCTAGAAAAGCTGGGGAAATCCCCTATTCTTCATGGAGATATGTGCCTGGGAGAAGGAACAGGGGCCATTGCCTTTTTGCCTGTGCTGGAGCTTGGGGCGGAGCTGTACAATACAATGGGTACATTTGAGGATATTCATATGGAACAGTATGAGGAGCTGACATAAGTATGATGATCTTAGTAACAGGCGGAAGCGGAAGCGGAAAATCCGCCTACGCAGAAGAAAGAATTTTGTCTATGGGTCAGGGGCGCAGGATCTATGTTGCCACCATGTTTCCCTACGATGAAGAAAGCCATAGAAGGATACACCGCCACAGAAGAATGCGGGCGGGAAAAGGTTTTGAGACGGTAGAGCATTATACAGATCTGGAAGAACTGTATCTTCCCTCGGACGGCGTGATACTTTTAGAGTGTATGTCCAATCTTACTGCAAACGAAATGTTCCGGGAGGATAAAAAGAGCGAGGACCATGTTCAGGAAAAAATCCTCAAAGGAGTGCGGCAGGTGAAAGAGCAGGTGAAGCACCTGGTAGTGGTGACCAATGAGATTTTTTCTGACGGAGAGTCATATTCCAAGGAAACCAGGGCGTACCAGGAGAATCTGGGAAAGATCAATCAGGCGATGGCCGATATGGCGGATGAGGTAGTGGAGGTTGTCGCGGGAATTCCTGTATTTCATAAAAGAAGTGAGGAGAGGAAGCCATGAAAAGCATATGGAACAGCTTTAAAGTGGCTTTCGCCATGTTTTCTAAAATCCCTATGCCGCGGGCTGATTGGACAGAAGAAAATATGCGGTACATGTTTTGCTGGCTGCCCTTTGTAGGAACAGTGATCGGAGCGCTGAGCATCGGAATTTTTAAGGCGGGGCAGTACTTTAACTTCCGGCATGATTTTTTGTCAGCTATTCTGGTCCTGGTACCGGTGGCGGTGACAGGAGGGATTCATATTGACGGCCTTTTGGATACGGCGGATGCTTTGAGTTCCTGGCAGGAGCGAAAGCGCCGGCTGGAAATTTTAAAGGATACTCATACAGGAGCTTTTGCAGTGATCACAGCCTGCGTATATTTTCTGGCTTGGTATGGGGCATACAGCCAGATAGGTGAAAATACAAAAGCTATCTATGTGATGGGCTGTGGATTTATGGTTTCCAGGTGTTTCGCAGGAATGAGCGTCCTTTCTTTGCCTAAAGCAAAGGCGGATGGCACAGTGGCCGAATTTTCGAGAAATTCCAGCCATAGACCGGTAAAAAGAGTGCTTTTCGTGATGCTGACGGTTTTGCTGGCGGTTATGGTCTGGATCGACCCAGGCTGCGGAGCTGCCGCGTTTGTGGCTGCCGGATTGGTTTTTCTGTACAGCAGGCATATGATCATGAAATATTTCGGGGGAATGACAGGCGATCTGGCAGGATACAGCATTTGCTTAAGCGAGATCGTGATGGCTCTTGTGCTTGCTGTTGTTTCAAATTTTACAGGAGTATGAGTGTATGGAATTGATAATTGGAGGAGCTTTTCAGGGAAAAAGCGCCTATGCAAGAGAAAAATATCGGGAGCGGAAATGGGTTTCCGGAGATACGGCTAAGGAAGAAGATGTGCTCCAAGCCGGCGGGATCCTGGCTTTTCAGAAATATATACGCAGAGAGCTTGAAGATGGCCGTGATGTGACAAGGCTTGCGGAAAAGCTGGCCAGGGAAAACCCTGACGTGGTCATTGTGTGTGACGAGGTGGGCTATGGAGTTGTGCCCATAGACGCCTTTGAGAGAAGATACCGGGAGGCTGTAGGAAGAGTCTGCATCAAACTTGCGGCAAAGAGCAGAAGGGTGACCCGTGTACTATGTGGGATTGGGACGGTGATCAAAGATGCTTAGACTTTGGCTGATCCGGCATGGAATGACGCAGGGGAATAAGGAAAGCCGTTATATAGGCGTGACAGATGAGCCTCTTTGCCCGGAAGGAAGGAAGGACCTGGAAAAGGCGGAATATCCGCTTCCGCAGGAGATATATGTAAGTCCATTGGCCAGATGCCGGGAGACAGCCCAGATCTTATTTCCGGGGAAACGGCTTCATATTATAGAAGAACTTTCAGAATGCGATTTCGGAAAATTTGAGAATAAAAACTATAAAGAGCTTTCCGAAGATAAGGATTACCAGGCATGGATCGACAGCAATGGCATGCTTCCTTTTCCGGGAGGAGAAAGTAGGGAGGATTTTATGCAGCGTACGATAAAAGGCTTCCAAAAAGCGGTGATCGGCTGTATAAGAAACAGGGCATCCCTTGGAGCGTTGGTGATCCACGGAGGCACCATCATGAATATTATGGATGTATATGCCGCAGAGGAAAGAGGCTATTATGACTGGCACGTAAAAAACGGCGGCGGATATCTGATAGAAATCGACACAAAGCTATGGCTGAAAGGAAGACGCGAAGTGAAGCTTTGCGCCTCTTGGATGGAGGGATGAGTATGGAACAGCCTTGGACGAGAGAAGAACTGAAAATGAGGGCAAAGGACGCCCTGCGAAAAAATTATTGGGCATGTGTGATCGTGGCGTTGATCCTGACTGTCGTGACAGCTTTAGGAGCAGGTAATTCTGGCCGGGAAGCGGTTTCCGAGACAAGGGTGACTTATTATGAAGACACCCATGGGGAATTGGGATATGGAGCCGATCTTCTGGAGAGAGGACGGGAGCTTCTGGATACTTTGGGAACTTCTCCGGTGGGCATCATTTTCGGGCTGATCGGCGCCGGACTGATCGTTGTGTTCGTGGTCTTTATACTCGCCTTCGGTATCTTTGTAGGAAATGTTCTGGAAGTGGGAGGCAATAAATTCTTTATTGAAAATATGTACTCTGCCCCGAGGGTGGGGCGGATCCTATATGGATTTCGTTCGGGAAATTACTGGAATATTGTAAAGACTATGTTCTGCAGGGATCTTTTTGTCTTTCTGTGGATGTTTTTATTGATCATTCCAGGGATCGTAAAGTCTTATGAATACTACATGGTCCCTTATCTTCTTGCGGAATATCCGGATATGTCCAGACAGGAGGCTTTTGCCCGAAGCAGAGATATGATGTACGGAGAAAAGTGGAATGCTTTTATCCTGGATCTGTCCTTTATTCCCTGGCTGCTGCTTTCCAGGATAACCGTAGGCGTTGTGGGAATTTTCTATGTGAATCCTTATGTAAAGGCTACCAGGGCGGAGTTTTATGATACTTTGACCAGGAAGATGAGGGGATAGAAGAGTTAGGATATTTCAGATTGTTTTTAAAAAAAACGGATCAGAGGCTAAGAATGCTTCTGATCCGTTTTATTTCTGATGGCTGTATGCTGTCCGGCAATGGGGCAGTTTGATATTTAAAGTTCTATTTGCAAAGTTAAACTGCTTTTGAAGCTGCGGCAATTTTCCGCGCCTCCTCGGCCAGGGAGGAAATTTTAGGGAATGCGCCGGTCCGGATAAGGGACTGGCTTACCATCCAGCTTCCTCCGCAGCAGAGCACAGAAGGAAGGGTCAGATATTCTCTTAAATTTAATGCATTGATCCCTCCTGTAGGCATAAATTTAAGCTCAGGATAAGGAGCGGAGAGCGCCTTGATCATAGCGGGGCCTCCGGCCTGCTGGGCGGGGAAAAACTTTATGGTCTTAAGTCCGCGCTTTACTGCCTGGGCCACTTCGGTAGGGGTCATGCACCCTGGAAAGACCGGTATATTTTTTCCTTGACAGTAGTCTACGATTTCCGGGTCAAAGCCCGGGCTTACGATGAATTTCGCGCCGGCGTCTGCTGTGCGTTTTACCTGCTCTACAGTAAGGACCGTGCCGGCACCAATGAGCATGTCCGGATATTCACGGCATATCTCCTGAAGGGAAGCCTCCGCGGCAGGAGTGCGCAGGGTGATCTCAGCGCAGGGAAGGCCGGCGTCTTTCAGCGCTTTTGCCAGAGGCAGGGCGTCCTTAACATCCTCTAGGACCACTACAGGTATGATGCCTAAATAGGAAAATTGTTCTTCGATAGATTTCATACAGGATTTCCTTTCTATATTCATTTAAAGAGGGGAAGTTCTTTATTTACCACATTTTCAGGATATTCCCCCTTAAAAAGGGCGGACAGCCCATCTAAAGCTTCCCTGGCCATGGACAATCTTGATTCCAGCACATTGCTCCCAATGTGAGGCGTGATCACTACGTTTTCCATTTCTGCCAGTTCCTGGGAGACTTTCGGCTCATATTCAAACACATCGGTGGCGGCTCCGCGGATGAGTTTTTCTTTTAGAGCGGCTGCCAGATCCGTTTCGCACATGACCGGGCCTCTGGCCGCGTTGATAAAGTAGGCCGTGGGTTTCATTTTCTTAAAGGCTTCCAGATTGAACATATGGTGATTTTCTTTGGTGTAAGGGACGTGGCAGGAAATCACATCCGCATTTTCTAATACCTGGTCAAAGGTGCCGTATACGGCGTGAAGACGCTGCTCTTCCTCCGGAGATTTCCGATGGCGGTTATAATACATGACTTTCATACCCAGTCCCTGGGCTTTTCTGCCTACTGCCTGTCCGATCCTTCCATATCCGATGATCCCTATTGTTTTTCCGGTCAGGAGAAGATCCCTGTCAAAAAAGGCTTCCCCATGGCAAAGTCTGGTGCTTCGCAGCTCTTTGTCATACATGACGATTCCTTTCGTGATGGCCAGTATAAGGGCTATGGTCAGCTCAGCGGTAGGTTCGGTTACAGAGGAGGGAGTGTTTACCACGAAGATTCCTTTTTCTGTGCAGCAGCTTAAGTCTATATTGTCATAGCCTACGCCGAAATTCGCGACTGCCTTTAAATTTTTGGCAAGGTCAATGAGCTCCTTTCTAAAGGAAAAGGAAGAGAGGGTAAAAAGGGCGTCATATTCCGGGAGCATTTCTTTTACTTCTTCCACGGAAAAATTCTTTTTATCCTGATCGGGAAGGGTAATGGAAAACAGTTCTCTGTAGTCTTTCAGTATGGTTTCCGGCACCCAGCCGGTGATCAATAGTTTATTCATATTAGGTTCCTTTCTGTTATCGGTTTACGTCAAATTTCATCTGGGCCAGCTCCTTTATGAGGGAAATATCGTCCAGGATATTCCCGTCTCCATGCATCGTATGCTTCAGAACGCTGGCGGCAACGGCAAAGGAAAGCATGTCTTCTGGTGAGAAGTCCTTCATTATTCCATAGAGCAGGCCAGCGGCGAAGGCATCTCCTCCTCCGATGCGGTCTAAAATATGGAAGGTATAAAGAGGGCTTTCAAAGGTCTGTCCCTGGTACCACATATAGGCTTTCAGGCTGTTTTTGCTGCTGCTGTAGGAGGTGCGCACATGGCGGGCGATACATTTTAAGTTAGGGTAACGGCGGACAAACTCCAGGAAAATCTTTTCCTGCTCTTTCAGGCTTGGATCAGGGGGGAGGGTATCCTTAAGATCTCCTTCTTCCTGGCAGGCTTCGTTTTTCCATAAGTGGTAAGGCTCGATCCCAAACAGCACATCCACATAGGGCAGACAGTCCGTGCAAAAATCCCTGGCTTCCTGAAAGGTCCACAGAGTACTCCTGAAATTCCCGTCAAAGCTTATGCTTATCCCCATCTTACGGGCAGTTTTCAGACAGTCCAAGGTAAATTGTCTGGTGCTTTTATTCAAGGCCGGGGTAATGCCGCTTAAGTGCAGCCAGGTATATCCCTCCAGAAGGTTTTCCAGATTTATATCAGTGAGGGGATACTCGGTAAAGGCGCTGTTTTTGCGGTCGTACACCACTCTTCCCGGGCGTATGTCGTATCCGTTTTCAAAGTAATAGCAGCCCAGTCTGTGGGAGGGGGTTTCCGACGGGGTGCTTAAGATCATGGGAGAGCAGTTTACGTGATTGCTCCTCAGCATCCGCACCGCGCTTTTTCCCAGGACATTGTCAGGAACTACAGAGAAAAAGCTGCTGTCTATCCCAAGATTGGAAAGAGAGACCGCTACATTGGCCTCGCTGCCTCCGTAATTGGCAGTAAAGCCGGACGCCTCCTGTATGGTCTCATGATCCGGAGGCGTGAGGCGCAGCAGGATTTCTCCTGCGGCAAGAAAGCGGATAGGGATGTTTTTAGGTATTAAGGCGTTTGTGTGATCCATAAGATTCCTCCTTATCAATGGTCAGAAAATTAAAATTCCAGATAGGCCCCCTTCATAGGGCTGGCGGCATGTTCGCTGAACATGCGGAGTACGCCTTTTTTATATTTGGGCTGTTTTGGTTTCCAGTTCGCACGGCGTTTAGCAAGGATTTCCTGCATTTCTTCCATAGTTTTGTGTTCTCCCGCAGCGCCGACAAGATTTATCTTCCTTTCTTTTACATTGATCTCCACAAGATCTCCTTCCTCTACAAGGGCGATGGGACCGCCGTCTGCAGCCTCAGGACTTAAGTGGCCGATGACCGGACCTGTGGATGCACCGGAAAAACGTCCGTCTGTAATAAGGGCAATGCTTTTTCCTAATTCCTTATCGCTGCTGATGGCCTCAGAGGTATAAAACATTTCCGGCATTCCGCTGCCTTTGGGACCTTCGTAACGGATAAACACTGCGTCACCCTTTTGGATCCGGTGATGCAACACCGCGTCCAGGCATTCTTCTTCACTGTCAAAGGGCCTTGCCCTTAAAGTGACATGGAACATTTCTTTTGGGCAGGCAGTATGTTTAATGACCGCGCCCTCTGGGGCAAGATTGCCTTTTAATATGGCAATGCTTCCATCCGTGCCAAGGGCTTTTTCATAGGGGCGCAGAATGTCCTCTTTTTTCAGGGAAAGATTACGGCGGGTATTGAAATCCGCGAGCCATTTGCCGCAGCGCTCATAAAAGCCGTTTTCTTTTAAGTCGTCCAGATTCCCGCCTAAGGTTTTTCCGGTTACGGTCATCACATCCAGGTGAAGATAAGGACGGAGTTCTTCCATTATGGCAGGAACGCCGCCTGCGTAGTAAAAGCATTCTGCGGGCCACTTCCCGGTAGGACGGATATCCAGTAGATAGCGTGCATTTCTGTGAAGGGAATCAAAGGTATCCCCATTAATTTCAATCCCCAGCTCATGGGCAAGGGCAGGGAGATGGAGGAGACAATTGGTACTTCCGGAAATGGCGGCATGTACTAGGATGGCATTCTCAAAGCTTTCCTTTGTGAGGAGCTTGCTGGGACGCATATCCGGCATATAAGCAAGTTTTACCGCCTGTTCTCCGGCTCTTTCGGCAAAAGCGAGAAGATCCGGGCTTTCGGCAGGCATTAGGGCACTGCCTGGGAGGGCGAGACCTAATGCTTCCGCCATGATCTGCATAGTGGAAGCCGTTCCAATAAAGGAACAGGCGCCGCAGCCGGGGCAGGCATTATGCTTGGCCCAGTTAAGCCTTTCTTCGCTGATCTCTCCTCTTTGATACTGGGCGCTGTACATGCCCAATTGTTCTAAAGTGAGAAGCTCTGGTCCAGCGCTCATGGTGCCGCCTGGCATGACAATAGAGGGGATATCTGCCCGGGCCATTCCTATCAGGTTTCCGGGCATTCCTTTATCGCAGCTTGCGATGAAAATTCCGGCGTCGAAGGGGGTAGCGTTTGCATGGATTTCGATCATGTCGGCGATGATCTCACGGCTTGCCAGGCTGTAATTGATTCCGTCGGTTCCCTGGCTTTCCCCGTCGCAGATATCGGTGCAGTAGTAGCGGGCGCCTTTTCCGCCGGCTTTTTGGACGCCTTTTCGGGCTTCTTCCACCAGGGTGTTTAAGTGAACGCTTCCGGGATGGCTGTCTCCGAAGGTACTTTCGATGAGGATCTGAGGCTTGGACAGATCGGAGAGCTTCCAGCCGGTTCCTAGACGGAGAGGGTCCATTTCCGGAGATTGGGTTCGGGTGAGTTGACTTGGGAGGGGCATGAGGGTTACCTTCTTTCTGTATTTTATTGGGGGACGCCGTGCAGGTGTATGGGTGAGGGGTGGGGATGGCGCACTGCGTTTGGGGATTTTGGCGGCGCTCGCTGATGATCAGCCGTTTTGCATAACTCGCTGCGCTCAGACAGATGCGAAACGGCTGAAGCGGCGCCGCCAAAATCCTCCAAGCCTCGTGAGCCATCCCCACCCCTCACCCATACACCTGCACGGCTGGTTGTGAAAGACGGCAGGCAAGAAGGTACGCGTCATGTG
>DWYZ01000278.1 GCA_019118425.1 Candidatus Blautia faecavium
TGAGGAAGCCGCCTCTTTCATGCAAAAAAAGCCCCAGAGTTTTGCTGTGCTCTGGGGGCTTTCCATCGAGGGCTATTCAGTTATATGGCCTATATTTTATATTTTCTTTTTATTTTCTCTATCTCTTCCACTGTCATTTTCGCTATCTTGGCTACCTGCTCACTCGTCATCCCAGTAAGCAGCATAGAACAGATCATTTCCTTACGGCCTTCTTCGACGCCTTTCTTGCGACCTTCTTCAACGCCCTCCCTACGGCCTTCTTCGACGCCCTCCCTACGTAATTCTTCTAAAGCTGAACACATACGGATACCTCCTTTCTTTTGGGAAGCTGCTTTTATCAGTATTTTATTTCCGGTTACAGCGCTAAGTATATTTGCCGTATCATAATCCAGACAGACATCCATATCCCTTATTTTTTCCCAATCTCTACAATATAAAAGATACAACTGCGTCATTAAATTCTTAACACTTTCATTTCTGTAGATGCGCTCATAGTTTTCTCTTTCGTTAATACAGACCAAGGGCATCTCATAATCTTGAAAATATGGTCTGAATATATCCGGGATTTTGACCATGTCCGAGAGTTTTCTTGGTCCGTCCCATGTTTCCTCCCCATAGTATATTACAATTCGAAGGGACATATGCAGCTGGTCTTCTTTCGTCATACCAGACAGCCACTCTTTTTTGCTAAGTACTTTATCTGCTCTGCGTATCCCTACCAATGCCGCACATTCCTTCAAATAATCCAGATCATCATATAAACGTGAACGGAGCGGCATTGCATAATGAATGTCTGCTTGATTTTCTATACCAAGGATCGAAAGTTCAGTCCCCTGGTATACTTTAGTAACGTCCTCATATTTTTTAACATGTTCGTATATTTTGCCCAGTGGTATGTTAGAAGCTACCTCTGAGTTCCTCTCTTGTAAAAACCTGGGATCGATCACCGGTTCCCCGTTAAAAAAGAATGCATTAAACAAATCAGCAAACCTTTCCCGATTCTCCCAGAATTGTTTTCCTGCAATATCCTGGTTCGGTCTCTTTGCCATTCATTTTCTCCTTTCTGGGCAATGGTTTTATACAATTTTATTGTAGCTTTATCTGACAGACTCGTCAATGATTTTTGTTTGTTTTTATCCCTCTTGACATCTTTAAAAAAAATCTACAAAATAAAGGTATACAGAACAGATTGGACGGGTGGCTGACTTTTCTTTCCAGTGAAGAGCCGGAGGATATCCTGGCCTTGCTGGAACGCTATCCGGACTTTAAGGGACTATACGATCACGTTTACCAGATTTGCAGGAATATGGAGAATATTATGGAAATATTTTCAGAAGAATTAAAAATGTTGGACGAAAACACCGTCCAGTATATGATCGATGAAATGCAGGAAACCATAAATAATCAGAAGAAAATGCTTTTGGAACAAGATAATGCTCTTGTGGAAAAGGACACCATCATAGCAGAACAAGATACTGCTCTTGCAGAAAAAAACACCGTCATAGCAGAACAGGAAAATAAAATCATAGAAATGCAGAAACGTCTCCAGGAATTGGAAGAGCTTTTAAAAAAATAGCGGCTTTCGTTATCCATTGTAAAGGGATATCTTGACACTGGCTTAAAAGTGTGTATAATTCTGATAACAAAGTGATGCATAGAGGCAAAAACCTCCGCGCAGCCCACCGCAGAAGCGGTCGGCACACAAAAATGGCTTACAAAAAACAAGGAGGGGCTTATGTTTCGTTTATGGGGAAAGATATGGAAGGATAACCATCTTCTTAGGGATACGGTAGTATGCGATGATTCTAAGGACACCCGGACACACAAGGTCTTTAGGGGGCTTGAGCAGATCTGCTACGATCTGGATCTGGGAAATCCCATCTGGCTGGACGCCACCATCACCGAATTTAAGCGCCACGATAAGGCACGATTTTATCAGGACAATTTTATCGAACATATTGATTTCGACTACCTGGAAATCCAGGTAATCGAAGAAGACTAAAAAAGGGGCGCAATGCCCCTTTTTATATTTTACAGACCTTTAGCCCCGCTGCTTGTGCATCTTTTAAGAGCTCCTGATTTTTCTCATTCATCTTGCCGAAACAATCTATGGAGCAGATTACTTTTTTGCATTTCAGCAAGGCTGCTTTCGCTTTTTCATAAGTTTCCCGGCTGATCTCCTGGAAAGCGTCCTGGCTGATCACTTCAAAGGCAAGGACCTTTGCCACCTGATAATCCAGGTCATTTTCATGGAGGACACCTGTGGCGAAGGCTTTCCCCTGTCTTTGTAGCTTTCTGTATATGGGAATTCCGGTTCCGTTTCCGGCAATTACGAAAATCTCCGGTTCCCCCAAGGGAGGCGGAAGCTCCAAACACCCGAAGTTGGCATTGTAGCTGCCGCTTGTAATGCCGTAAAGCTCATGGATATAGGCATTTGTAAATATTTCTTCCGGAGGACCATACTTTTCAATCTTGTCTCCATGGACACAGATCACCATATCCGAAATTTTCTGGGCCAAATCCAGCTCATGAAGGGACATGATCACCGCAAGGTCATTTTCCAGCACCATTTTCTTCAGGATAGATAAGAGTTCCAGCTTATGCCGGATATCTAAAAAGGAAGTAGGTTCGTCCAGGACGATCACCTCCGGTTCCTGACAGATAGCTCTCGCAAGAAGGATGCGCTGTCTTTGTCCATCACTTACAGCGGTAAAATCCCGGTCTTTCAGTTCCAGGGCGTGGACCATTTCCATTGCTTCACGGACCTTTTCCCTGTCCTTAGGGCCTAGTATCCCTAAGGTGCCTGTATAGGGATAACGTCCTGTGGAAACCACATCTTCGCAGGTCATAAGCTCTGTGCGAAGGCGTTCCGTCATAACTACAGACAGCTTTTTCGCTATTTCCCGTCCCGGCATTTTCTGCATGATCTCCCGGTCCAGATATACAGTGCCGCCTATTAGGCTTAACTGTTTTGTTATGCTTTTTAAAATCGTAGATTTGCCGGCTCCGTTAGGTCCTATTAAAGTCAGGATCTGCCCTCTCTTAAGTTTGATCTCAATATCTTTGATCAGAGGCTTTCCATCATAGCCGACTGTCATTTTATCTGTATATATGTAATATGGGTTCATATTTATTTACACCTGCCTTTGCCTGCGTATCATAATATAAATTACCACCGGCGCTCCGAACACAGCCGTCACGGAGCTGATGGAAAGCTCTGTAGGCGCGAACACGGTTCTGGCGATCAGATCGCAGAGCAGGCAGAACACCGCTCCGCCAAGAAAACAAGCAGGGATCACAAGGATAGGCCTGGCTGTCTTTAAAAGAGACTTGGCTAGATGGGGCACCGCGATCCCCACAAAGGATATCGGGCCCGCAAAAGCGGTCACACAGGCGGAAAGCACACTGGAGAGCAGGATCAGCGCCACCCGGAACAAACGGATATTTACCCCCATATTCTGGGCATACGTTTCTCCTAACTGATATGCGCTTATGGGTTTTGACATAAAAAAAGTGATCACCAAAGTTATAAGCACCACCCCTGCCATGACCGCCACATTATCCCAGGACATTCCGGAAAAACTTCCCATAGACCAGTTATGCAGATTCACGATATTTGAATCGTCAGCAAAAGTAATGACAAAGTCCGTAACAGCAGAACAGATATAGCCAATCATAATGCCGCTGATGACCAGAATGGACATCTTATTCACCTTTTTTGATATGGCAAGCACAAACCCCATAGAGATCATAGATCCCACAAACGCAGCAAGGATCAGCACCCCTGACCCTGCTACCATTGACTTTCCCAGAAGGTAGATCATGACCAGAGAAACCACCAGCTTCGCCCCTGAAGAAATCCCCAGAACAAAAGGTCCTGCGATAGGATTTCCGAAAAATGTCTGCAAAAGAAAACCCGATACAGACAAGGCGCCGCCCAGTATGATAACAGACAAAATCCTTGGCAGCCGGATATCCCAGACAATATTATACGCTGTCTCATCTCCTGTTTTATTGATAATAATGTCAAAAATTTCTTTTACCGTCAGCTTGACGCTTCCAGAGTTGATATTCCACACAGTGAGGACCGCCAAGCCTGCCAGTAAAATAATAAACGAAATCCAATATCTCCGGACAACTTTTCTCTCCATTTTCTATTCCTCTCCGCTGCGCTGCAAACAGCCTTTTTTTACTGAAGCTTATGCATGTAAGTCAATTCTGTCAGGGTCGGATCGTCATTGGTAAACATAGTATGCATATCCTCTATCATCACCCCCAGGCCTGTCGTCTCCTGAAAGAGATTTTTTCCGGTGCACCAGGCATTTCCCTCCTGTACAGCCTTAAAATCCGCCAGCAGGGGGCTTTTATCCAGAAGCTGATCAATGGTGGTAAGTTCTCCGTCAATGGCACTGTTATAGATCAAAAAGTCCGCATCTTTCGCCCTGGCGTAGAATTCTTCCATCTGCATATTCATAGTTGACAAAGCGTTTTCCTCATCTCCCAGATCATCAAAAATGTACTTTCCTCCTGCAAGCTCGATCATTTTAGAGACATAATCTCCGCTTTTTCTTACATTCGCATACCCATTTGTACTAATGTAAAAAAATGCTGCTGTCTTTCCTGTATTTTCCTCCGAAAGAACAGCGTTCAGCTTATCCGCCTGTTCATTAAAAATCTCTTCCGCCAGCTCTTCTTTTCCAAGAATAGCTCCATACAGCTTCATCCACTCTGTCCGCCCAAGGGGATGGCTTTCATAACTGGAACGTTCCACCAAAACAGGGATTTCAAACTGCTCCAGTTTTTCCTTTACCTCCGGCGTATGGTAAATCATGGTGGATTCCACCGCAAGGCCACAGTCCTTAGATAAGATCAGTTCATAATCAGGAGCGCTGTATTTCCCCGCATAAACGATCCTTCCCTCTTCCATAGCAGCCTTGGCCTCATCAATATACCAGCCGTCTGTATCTGTTCCTGAAAGGGATATGCTATCCAGCGCGTCCAAAGAGCAAAACAGATCCATAGCAGAAGTGGCTACCAGATATATATTTTCTACCGGCTTTTGAAGGATGACTATATCCTCGTCCAACCCTTCCGGGATTGGCGCCTCTTCCGGCACAACTAAAAAACGCCCGCTGTCCGTAACAGACACCAGAGCATAGCCTCCGTCATAATAATCCACAGAGAACTGCTCTGCATAAAGAAGTTCCATACTGTGGTCAGGTTCCATATTTTCCCATAAGATTTCCTTATCTCCGGCGTTTCCTGCTCCCTGCACCATAAAGGTACAGGAAAGCAAAAGAAGCGCGCCGAAACAGGCCGTTAAAAAATTTCTTTGTCCCTTTTTCATTGGTCCGCCTTTTCTATTGTGGAAGAATCAAAAAATAATGTGTAATCAATCTCATGAGGCACGCTCATGGCTATGGTATCCGCCGTTACAGGCATCTTCCAGTCAAAGCCCTCTACAGGTATCTCAAAAGCAGAAGTTTCTTCTGTATTTTCCCCTTCATATTTCTTCCCATCTACCAATACATAGTCATAGTAGGGACTCATCCAGGTAACCGTGGCGGTAACTGTCCCATCTTTCACTTCTATATATGCAGGGGAGTCCACTTCGGTACGTCCGGAACCGCCTTCCAGCTCTACTTCTATGGAATAGGTTCCATCCTTAAGGCCCAGTGCCTCTGCCGTTGTCATCTGGATATTTAAAAGGGCGTCCTGGGGAAGAGACGCGCTTTTAAAAACAAGAGTCCTGTCATACCATTTCTCTTTGTTTTTGCTGAAGGCTGCGCAGTCGATCCCCATATCCAGCGCCTCTACAGGAACCTCATAGGTATACTGTCCCTCTTCGTTTTCCACATAGGGGATGTATTCTTCCTGGGAAGCTTCCACAGCCTCCTCTCCTGTCCCCATAAAAAGCTTGAGATAACCTGTTCCGCCAAGCGTCATCACAGCTGTCATCTCATCCTCCTCTACCGTAAGCTGACAGTCTGCAATTTTAAACATGGTAGAACTGGACTCCACTTCTATAGAATAGGTCCCATCCTGGATGTCTTTCCCATAAACAGGAACCATTCCTTCTTCCACTACATCTACCGGCGCCGCCATCTCATCCTGGGTGGCCACCATGCTTTCTTTTTCTTGTGTGCTGTCTTCCTTCTCTCCGGCATAACAGCTTACCCCGCAGGATAAGCTGCCAGCCAGGAACATTGCCGCCAGGGCAAATACTCGTAATCTTTTCATATCGTACTACCTCGTCTGACTAAATACTGAAAATATATCACTGGCCGCCATATGACCAGTAACAAGACAATTCGGCATTAAAACTTCCCTTCGCTTTAGCCAAATTGCCTGCCGGGCTATACTACTCCGTAACCACACAGCAAACGCGTAGTTCAAGTGTAATATGCAGCAATAATCTGCTTATTCCGCAATGCTGTCAATAGCAGCCTGGGTATGTTCCACATAAGCGTTCTGAATGCTTTCCATGGAGCCAAGTCCATCCAGAACTGTCTCTACCTCATATCCGGCATCCTCGAAAGTTTTCTTCCATGTACCTTCCTCATCTCCGGCCATATCATTATTTGCATGGTCTCCTGCCACTACCATAAGAGGTTCAAGGACTACTCTCGTATAATCTCTCTCCTGTACAAGGGCAAGAACCTCTTCCAGAGTGGGGCTTGCCTCAACCGTTCCCACATAGTAATTTTCATATCCATCCGCTGTCAGTGTCTCCTGCATTTTAGAATATACCTCATTGGACTCGGCCTCTGTTCCATGGCCCATAAAGCAGATGGCTGTTTTGCCGTCATCATAATCCGCTGTGGCAGAAGTAATGGCTTCTTCCACTGTTTTATAATCTTCGTCACTTGTGAGAAGAGGTTCTCCTAATACAATCTGATCAAAGGAATCCGCATACTCTGCCAGTTCCGCAGACAGATCGTTGTACTCTAATCCATTCATAAGGTGCGTAGGCTGAACGATCAGCGTCTTTACCCCGTCCTCAACGGCACGGTCAAGAGCCTCTGTTACGTTGTCAATAAGGACATTATCGTATTTTTCCAATTTGTCGATAATAATCTGTGCAGTGAATGCTCTTCTGACATCATAATCAGGAAAGGCTTCTACAATAGCATTTTCCACAGCTCCGATGGTAGCTGCCCGGTTATCGTTAAAGCTTGTTCCGAAACTTACCACTAAGATTGCCTGATCCTTGGGCGCTTCCGGATCTACGGAAGGCTCATAGACCTCTCCTGCCGCCTCTGCCGCAGTACCGGTAGCTGCATGTTCTTCTGCCTCTGCAGCATCTTCATCCGTTTCTGCTGTCTCGTCCGTTTCTTCTGCCGCCTCATCTTCTACAGTTTCGTCTCCGTCTGTCTCTTCCGTTTCTGATTCTTCAACGGCAGCATCTCCTGTCTCTTCACCAGCGGTTTCTTCCGCTGCAGCCTCCTCTGTTTCCGCTGCGAACGTGTTTGCCGTTCCCATCATCATTAAGGTGGACATTGCGACACCCAAGGCTAATGCTTTTACTGTTCTGTTTTTCATGTTTTTTTCCTCCTTTTATAGGCTGGCGCCTGTTTTTTGATTTGTATAGCTAAAGTTATACATCAACGGTAGGCACGCGGATATTTGCAATACCCATAGGGCACACGTACCCTAAGGGTTATGCTATCCGCTGTGCGGCTTCGGTTAAATTACGGAAAACATAACTTCCAGTAAAAGCCACTCCGATCCAATAAAAAAACCTTTCACCAAAGGCAAAAGGTTTTTATCAGACAGATGAATTTTCGTTTTCTTTGATCACTGTGTAAAATACAGATGATCTTAAGAAAATAGCTTCAAATATACCGGTACAACCAATTACTCGTGATCTGGAACCTTATGTTCCCGTACCAACAAGCAGGCAGGTTTCCTGGCTTATAGATCAGCATATGAGGCAGCCTTCCCGGTTTCCCAGTGACTTTTTCTGCGGACGCAGCGTCTCATACTCCCTAATTACAGTGACGAGATCGTACAGGATTTTCACCTGTTTCCCTTTTACCCGGTATAGACAGCTTCCATACCGGCACCTGTTGTTCTTGTTATTTAGTTTGCGTTTTTTAAATCATAGCACAGCATCAGGAAATACGCAAGCACTAAATTCACCATAACGTCCGCCCCGCAACAAATTGTCAAGGACTTTTTAATCAAATTCACCCAATATGCCAGAAGCACTTTTTAGCTCCTGACACGTACAGCATTTTGCGTCCTCCTTAGCTAATTCGCTACCTGTTTGATAGCCCCGCATTTTCTTTTAGAAAATTCTTTCCGGTAAAGAGGAGCGGGGCCCACCGTTCCAGGATACGGGCATAGATACGTACATGATCCCGGTCATGTGGATTCTTGTATTTTTTTTAATTTGACGGCTATTGAATTGATTTTGCATTGCAAATGGCATGGCATATACTATAAGTGCAATAAAATTGAAAGGGGCTGATACAATGGCTAACACGACAAATTTCAGCGTCCGTATGGACAGTGACATCAAAAAGCAGTGCGAAACGCTTTATAACGAATTAGGCTTGAATCTTACCACAGCGATCAATGTCTTTCTGCGTCAGTCGCTCCGTGCCGGTGGCTTTCCCTTCGAAGTCAGGCTAGAACAGCCCAACAAGGAAACCATTGCCGCCATGTTAGAAGCGGAACGGATTGCGCGTGATCCCAGCGTTAAGCACTACTCCGATGTGGAAGAAGCCCTCCGGGAGCTGAAAAAATGAATCTCGACATTGTTTGGACGACAAAGTTCAAAAAGGATTACAAACTGACGATGTGCTGGTGCTGACGCTGGCTCGCACTGGGACGCACAGCGATCTGTTAGATAAATGAGAGTCTGCCGCCGTATGAGGGAAACCTATACGGCGGTTTTTCTGTGTGCAAAAGGGCGTCACGAAACGTGACGCTCCGAAAGGGGGCGCCAAAACGCAGGAAAAATCTTCATAAATCTTTAATCTCCATGCAATAAAACGGCTTTCTCATGCATTATAGTGTCAGAAAGAAAAAATAGTGTACTGGCATGTTCATATTCAGACGAACAGTGCTGATTATTTTGGCACTCTGCAAGGCGGAGGAGGGAGGCGATGCGGTGGCATCGTAGACTGACGACAACGCGGCAGATGGCAAAATAGGCAGTGCTGTTCGTTTGGATATGAACGTGTCAGTGCACCAGAAAGGAGTGCAAAAGCATGAAGAAGAAAAAGTTTAGAAAGTTAGCTGTGGGAGTATTTTGTATAACGTTTCTTTCTCTGGAAAGCGTATCGGCGAAGGGCGAGGAATTGCTTACGGATTCGAACGCTGTACAGGAGAATAATAAGGAACCGTTAAACCTTCGGAAAGAAGAAGAGACGGACTTATTTAACTCCGGGATAACGGAAGAACCTGCGGAAAAAATTGAGAATGCATCGACCTCCGGAGCAGCGGAAAAACCTGCGGAAAAAATTGAGGATACATTTACCTCCAAAGCAACGGAGGAACCTGCGGAAAAAATTGAAGATGCGTTTACTTCCGGATCAACAGAAGAACCAGGGGAAAAAGATGAGGATGGGGAAAAGGAAGAGGATGCCGTAAGAATCATACAGGACGGAATCATTTACCAGGAAGAGGAATCTTACAACAGATATTTTCATGTTGTAGGATATACAGAGGAAGCAAAAGGAAGAACAGAGCTTATTATTCCTGAGTCAGTAAACGGAAGGCGGGTCAGTGAAATGGATCCTGGATGCTTCAGCGGACTGGAGGACGTAAAGCTGCTGGAGCTTTCCAAGGAAATGTGGTGGGTCACTGAGGATGTCTTTGACAGCTGGGAGGGAATCACCATCCGGTGCGCATTGAACTCGGATGCGTATTTTTTCGCTGTCAAACATGGAATCCCTACAGATACCAGCACCATACTGCCGGATTATGACAGGGATGATACGGGGGTCGTATATGTTCTGGATGAAAAAACAAAAACCTATTCTGCCGGAATGGTAAACTGCGTTTCCCGCGAACCTGCAGATATCGTTTTCAGAAGAGAGATCATGGGCTGTCCTGTAGTGGAAATTGAGACGCCATCGAAGACGAACTACTATGACGATGACGAGCCTATGTATTTCAGAGGTGTTGGAAGTGTGTATATTCCCAATAGTATCCAACGAATAGCTGGTGGAGAATTCACTTATTCCCATTGTTATGATTACGCAGCCGATGGATACATAAAGGATTATGGTTTTGCAAATTTAACCAAAGTTGTTTTCGAAGACGGAGAAACCCCTATTGAACTGGGAGAGCATCTATTTGACTACTGCCCTTCCCTGAAAGAAGTAATCCTTTCCTCCCGTATCCGTGAACTGCCCGCCCGTATGTTTACAGAATGTCCGGCCTTAACCCGGCTGGAACTCCCGGAGGGTATGACCAAGATCGGCCAGGCTGCCCTTCAAGGAGCCTCTAACCTGGAATACCTCTACATCCCCTCTTCCGTAACGGAGATTGCCGACGATGCCATGAAAGGCCTGACCAAACTAACGGTACATGGGAAAGAAAATTCCTATGCTGAATATTATTGCCGCATACACGGGATTCCCTTTGAGGGAGAAGGAAACACAGAACAGGAGAAGCCCTATATCCTGTCTTCAAAGGGCGAACTTAAGAATCACTGGCTGTACTTTACCGTGGAGCTTCTTCGGGAAATGGAAGGAGCCGAAGGGTACGAATACCAGACTCTGGCCAATGACGGAAAGACCGTACTCCGCACTAAAACTGTGTCTGAAATTTCCTGCGTCCTGGCAAAAGCGCCCAATGATATTTATGTGAGAGTCCGGTCCTGGAAAACAGAACAGGGAGAAAAAGTGTACAGTCAATGGTCAGACCCGGCGCATCTTTTTCTTGAGGTGAAGGCCGGAACCATGGTTCTGAAAAAAGCTTCCTCAGATAACGCAAAGGTAACTTTGACCTTTAAGGACAACCCAAACTTTTTTAAAGAAAGCGACGGCTTTGACTGCCGACTGGAAAAAATCGGGAACAAGGGAAAAACTTATGTGAAAAAGAACCAAAAATACCGCTCCGTTACCTTTGCCAATGTAAAGCCCGGAACTTATACCGCCAAGGCCAGGGCTTATAAACTGGTAAACGGAGAAAAGATTTACGGCGAACGCTCCAACACGATTCAGGTAACTGTAAAATAAAGCTAACCAAAAAAAAGCTTTCTGCTTTTTATAAGGCTTATAGTCTGGGGAGAGAAAAAGCTATGAAAGGAAAATGTTTTATGAAGAAAAAACGAATGCTGGCAATGATTCTTGCCGCAGCGATGTGCCTAGGTACAGGAAATACGGCCTGGGCTGCGGAATTTCAGGATGAAGGAGAGGCTGTTGAAGTCTTTTCCAGCACAGAGGGACAGTCCGTACCGTCAGAAGAGACTTTCAGCGATGGCATTTCAGAGCAGATAGAAACGCCTTTTACAGAAGAGCCAGAAAATCAGGAGATGTTTTCCTCAGGCAGTGAAGCCGAAGAGGGGACGGAAGGACTTGTCTATGAATATTCAGAAGAGAGCGACAGCTATACGGTGGTAAAAGGGATAAACAAGGACTCCGTATATATTCCGGCTGCTTATGAGGGAAAACCAGTGATGGAAATTGCAGCCGGAGCTTTTAAGGATTTTGACGCGATGCAAAGGGTCTTTTTGGCGCAGCCGGGCGCTACAATTCATACAGGAGCGTTCCAAAATTGCTCCTCTTTAATTTATGTGGGTATAGAAGGAAGTATTAACATTGAAAGCCGTGCTTTTACAGATTGTCCTAAGCTTTATTCGATGAGCTGGCTGGATTGTGTGGAGCAGGTACCCTGTACCATTGCGCCGGATGCTTTCGACATGGATTCCAAGGTAATCCTCTGGTCTTACGGCAGAATTGACGATGAAGGAGAGTCTTTCCAGGCTTTGGATATGGAATCCTATTTTGAATTTGACGAGGATGGGGTTACCTATATAGAAGCATGGCAGATCGATGATCAGCCGAATGATATAGGCTCGATCGTTACAAATTTTAATAATTCCTGCAGTATATTGACTTTGTGGTCAGATGGATTGGAACCCGGGATCATCTATCGAAAGGCTTTTTATGGCTGCGATAAACTGGAGGAGCTGACTATAAATCCAGAAATGCAATCCATCCAGACGAAGGCCTTTGCCAACTGTACAAACCTGCGCAAAGTTTATATTCCCAGCTCGGTAAAAGAAATCGCGGACGATGCTTTTTCAGGCTGTACGAAGGTGACAATCACCGGTATGCCTGGCTCTTATGCGCAAACCTATGCCCAGGCCCACAGCATTCCATTTAAAGCCGCCGTATCCGCTCCCAGTATAACCAATATAACCATAAATAAAAATATGGCAACTATCGAACTGAGCGATTTTTACGGAGATATGTACTACTGTGTGGCAGGAACCGTCAAAAGAAATAATGAGCCTGTGAGAGGAAAGAACGGAAGGATCGCCATCTATCAAACAGGAAATAAAGTAGTATTTCGAAATCTCAGCAAGGGAACCTATTATATCGGCGCCCGCGCCCTTTCCTTTGAGGGAACGAAAAAGACCTACAGCGGCTGGTCGAACATTATCCGTGTGAGCATTCAGGCAGACACTCCGGCCCGTCCGGAAATTTCCTCCGTCAATGTTTCCGGAAGAAATATTCGCCTTAACGCCTCCCTTCCAAAGGGGGCTTTTGGATATGACGTAATGCTTTCCCGAGGAACAAAGAAAAACGACAGTTCCCTGTTTGGAACTATCTATTTCCCGATAGCCCCATTTTTTCTGTGTGCCTGGCCAGGCAGTTCTATTATTTTATTACGATCCGCTTAATGTTTGACCAAGGGCTGAATACTTTCGTCCGGTTCTCGCTGGTGCGGTTCCAGGCGTGGAGGGCCATGTAGTAGGTTCCCTGTACATGTTCCTCCTCGTATCAACTCAAAAAAGGTTGCGGATTTCCTCGGGCAAATACCTCGCCAGTTCCTCCACCAACTCATACACCTTCGTCCCTGGTGCTATCTCTGTCGGCGTCTTCCCTTGTCCATCTTTTATAATCCTCTTCGCATACCGAATCGCCAGTTTAGGATTCCCCTTTTCCAGCAGAATCTCAAATATGTTTTTCATATTCTTCTGATATTTTCCAATCCCCAGTTCCCGAAACTTATCATTGAGAAATGAAATATATTCGGTCCGATGATTATTTGACGTATAGTATGCAAAATGCAGCAGAAACCAGAATTCGATACACTCATTACTCCATGCTGCGTGATACTGCAGATCTGGATTCACCTGACTCAACTGCCTTGCCCGATGTTCGACTCCATTAAAATCTTTTGCTGGAAAACTATCTTTGTCGTATACACACCAGATTTGCCCCTTTTGGATTTTGTTCTTTTTCACATATCTCTCCGCCATACCAATCACGCGCATCGTTTCTGCCTGGCATGGTTCAATTTCAATCAACACCATATCCCGGTAAATCGGATTATCTTCAATATATCTTTTAAATCCTTCAAAGTATAACGGCTCTGTCTGCTGACCCTCACAGAAAATATAATATCGGAATTCTCTCTTCTCCAGATATTCCTTACGTCTTTTTTTCTTCCACGCCTCCATTCCGGCTTTTTTAGGCATTAACCTTCCCCCAATCTATGATTTTTCTGAGGTACAGATCACAAGGGGCAGCAAGGTAAAACGGAAAGTAGAAAATCCGCCGGAAACCATTGCCCGCACCAC
>DWYZ01000279.1 GCA_019118425.1 Candidatus Blautia faecavium
AAAGAGATGAAATTTCAGGACTCTTGAAAAGTGATCCTACAAGGGAATGTATTGCGGAATACCTGAAAAACAAGCAGCAGGAGAATTTCTGCGCAATGTTTATGGTAGCAATAGACGATTATGAAAAATTAAAGAAAAAAATCGGCATTGAAGAGGGAAAAGATGTCCTTTATCATGTAGGAGAGGTACTCCCGGCTCTTTTTCGCGCTACAGATATTATCGGACAGACGGCAGAGGACACCTTTGTGATTTTTATATCCGGCGATATCACAAAAGAGGCAGTTTACAAGAAATCCCATACTCTGTGTGAAAATCTGCAGTTCGCTGTAAAAGGAAGGGATACGTCTTTCATTAACGTGACGGTATGTACAGGCGTTTATATAGCGCCTATAAAAAATCTTACCTGCGAAATCCTTTATAACGGAGCGAAACAGGCGTTGAAACAGGCCAGGAAGTTTGGAACAGGCAGCTTCTATATAGAAGCCGCTTCGCTGGACAGGAGAGAAGAACAGAATGAAAACACTGTGGGACCGGTGAACGCGATTCATCTTCACACGCTTCTAAAATATATGGAGGGAAGTGTATGTCTTTTAGAAGTGGGCGAGGAGATTTCTCTGATCTACGCTAGCCCTGGCTTCTATCAGATGACCGGATATGATCCGGATGCGTTTGCCCTTCCCTGTCCTCTGGACAGAATAGGGATACACCCGGATTATATATTGGACTATAAAAAAGCAATCCGGGAAGGAACAAAAAAGACAGATGTTACCAGACATATCCATCGTATCAGGGGCAAAAATTCTCAATGGATTTGGAGACAGGTCCGTGTTGTACACCTTTCTCATTCTGACAGCACACTATCCTTCATGCTGGAACTTTCTACGGATATTTCAGAACTTATGGAAAAAGAACGGCAGCTAAAAGAAAGTAACGAGCGGCTTAAGATTGCTTTTGGACAGACTCCTCATGTAATGTGGGAGGTTGATGTAAAAAAACGCACATATGGCATTTATGATATAAACAGTGAATCCTGTGAGGATGGTACGATAATGACAGACTTCCCAGACTCTCTCCTGGAAAATGGAATGGTTCATGCGGATTCAGCAGCGAACTTTCGGGGATTTGCTGAAAACCTTTTAAAAGGAAGCGATGCAGACAGCGGCAATTTTATTATTCGTGATATAAAAAATAACAGCTATGAATGGGTAGCGCTTTCTTACCATATGACCTTTGATGAAGATGGAAACCCGGAAAAGGCTATTGGCATACAGGAAAAGCTTCCGGAGATTACAGGACTGAACAGCACGTTTATGACCAGACGGCCTTTGCCGGAGGCTCTGCGCCACCGCCTCCTGGCAAGGATACAGATCAATCTTACCGCGGATTCTGTGGAATATCTGTGGATGGAGGGAAAAGACAGGACTGCGTGGACATGGGGAAAATCATACTCCGACATACTGGAAAACGAGGAGATCCGTCTTTTTCTCCAGGGGGAAGGAAGAGAATTTAAAGAGCGGTTTAAGCGGAAAAACTTATTAAAAGCTTACGAAAGAGGAGAACGATGGTCTACCAATGAATGCCGCAGGATCTCTGCCGACGGTTCCATACGCTGGATGACAGATATGGTAAATCTCCAATATAATCCAAAGACAGAATCGGTATACATGTTCGCCTGTTTCATTGACTGTCAGCAGCGTAAAGACTGGGAGAAGAAACTCCCCGAGGAGGATTCCAGGGATAAAGAACACGGCCTTTATCTCCAGAAAACAGTGATGGAGCTGTGCGACAGTCTGCTTGTCTCGGGAAGCGGACTTTGCGCCATGGCCTGCATAGAGATCAGAGGCACAGAGTATCTGGACGCCTGTGATAAGAGCGGGAGGACAAGAGATTTTATCTTTCTTGTTTTGTCTTATGCCCTTGGCACAGAATGCGTGGCAGGACAATACGAAAAAAATATGCTCATCGCATTTTTTCCCAAGGTCAGCTCGAAATTCGATGTTAAGAGAAAAATCGAAGACGCTATGGCCTATGTAAGAAATGCGATGACCGATGTTTCCCAATTAGACAAGGTGCGTTTTATAGCAGGTGTTATCATGGCTCAGAACCAAGAGACAAATGCAGAGATCATGCGTATCCAGGCGACTTATATCTGCCGGCTGTGGGAAAATTCTGCAATGGATTTTGTAGCATTTCCCAGTGAGGATGAGGATTGGAGCTGGATAAATATGAGAGTAAATGTCCCATCCCTTACCGCAGAAGAAGAAAAACCGGAAACACCTTTAACCAAAGACGCCCAGGATGCGGTCTTAAATTGTGTTACTTCTATGCTCACGGCAGATTCCCTGGAAGACTCTATTGAGAATGCGCTGCGTTATATCGGAAGGTACTATAAGGCGAAGAGAGTCTATATTCTTGCTCTTTCAGAGGACCGCCAGGAGGTTAACATGCTCCACGAATGGATGGGACGGGGAAAATATAGTATCCGGCAGATAATGTCCGGCATGCATATCAGTAAAATTCCCCTGCTTATGCGCTGTATGAAAGAGGGGCAGCCCCTGTTTATGAAGAGCACGGAAGGCGGATTTAAAAAAAAGGATGAGCAGAATACCTGCTGGCGTTTCATTGTTTATCCTCTGAAGCAATACGACAAGGTAAAGGGATTTGTGTGTGTGGAAGACGCCAAGGAACACTATACAGACGCTTCCCTGCTCATGACAGTGATCCCGTATATTGCCAATGAATATAAGAGATTTCATTTGCACACGGAAAAACAGGAAAATGATCAGATGGATACACTGAGCAGGATTCCGAATCTGCGCACGTATACAGATGTGATCCATTCCATGAATTCAGACGTGTACAGCTCTATGGGAACGGTTGCCCTGGATATTCCTAATTATTCCGCACTTAACGGAAAATTCGGTTTTGAATATGGGAGAGAGCTGCTGTTTTATATTATTGAGATTTTAAATAAGCTTTTTGGAAAGGGTTTTATTTTCCGAACCTGGGATGCGGAATTTGTAGTTCTATTTCCTAACACGATCCTGGAGGTATTTGTAGGACGGTGCACCAGGCTGCGCGCCATGCTCCAGAGACGGTATCCGCACCAGATCCGTATTGGCTATACCTGGTCGGACGGCATTTTTTCCGCCAATAACCTGGTAAAAGAGGCAAAAGCCATTATGAGATGTGAAGAGGTACGGGATGCCATGCCGGACCGAACAGGCATACTGAAAGGCAGCTGGCTAAATAATGCGGACAGCAGCATATTGAATAAAAACTTTGTCATGTATCTACAGCCTAAGGTGGATATGCGGGACGGCAGCCTGATAGGGGCAGAAGCCTTGGTAAGAGGAATCGATGAGAAGGGAGAACTCATATCACCTTCACAGTTTATCGAGTCTATGGAAAAGGACGGCGGGATCCGGGAACTGGATTTTTTTATGCTGGAAAGCGTACTGCGCCAGCTTAGCCGCTGGAAAAGCGAGGGCCTGGACCCTGTGAATGTTTCCGTTAATATTTCGCGGTACACCTTGTTTAATCCTACGGTGCTGGCTTCTATTTTGGCCATATACAGTCATTATCCGGAGATCCCCATGGAACAGGTGAAGCTGGAGATTACAGAAACGGCGGGAGATGTAGAAAAAACCACCCTGGCAGGAATTGTGGAAGAATTCCGTAAATTTGGCATTGGATTTGAATTGGATGATTTCGGTTCCCGCTATGCCAATGTTTCTATTTTCAGCAATATAAAATTTAACACTATTAAACTGGACAGAAGTTTAATAAACGATCTCGCTGAAAATGAGATCAGCAGGATTCTGGTGGAAAACATTGCCAGCATATGCAATAATTTCGGCATGGTCTGCGTGGCAGAGGGTGTGGAAACAGAGAAGCAGAAAGAAGTGCTGCTGAATGCAGGCTGTATTTACGGGCAGGGGTACTATTATTCAAGGCCTATGCCTGTCTGGAAATTTGAAGAAAAGTATCTGAAGAAACCACAAAAGTGAAAGGAGGCTTTGGTGTTTCATGAGTGAAGTAAATTTAGAAAATGAGGAAGACAAAGCGATCAAGGAGGAGTCTCCATTCATTATAGGCATCGGTGCATCGGCCGGGGGACTGGAGGCACTGCAGCAGTTTTTCCAGCATATGCCTGGAAACAGCGGACTCAGCTTCGTGGTAATACAGCATCTATCTCCTGATTATAAAAGCCTAATGGCGGATATTCTGGGAAAGCATACGGAAATGAAGGTCCTTCAGGCGGAAAACAGTATGACTGTCCAGCCGGATACAGTGTATTTGATTCCAC
>DWYZ01000280.1 GCA_019118425.1 Candidatus Blautia faecavium
TGAATCGTTATAGTAAGTACAGTTTGTAATATTCGGTTTCGGAATATACGGACTAATCTCCAAAAGGGGATTGCTTCCTGCTATTTCGTCCACACTGGTCTTTAAATATTTAAGAAGAAGAGGCTGCTGGCTGATTCCTCCGCCTACAGCAATGATATCCAGATCCAAAAGGATATTCAGGTTATAAATCTGAAGGGCAAGGGAATCGGTATATTCCTTAAGCCCTTTTAACACCTTCGGATCTCCTTCATTTGCCAGTGCAAACACCTTCAGGCCGTCGTACTCTGTCCAATCTTTTCCTGTATGCTTTGCCACAAAATGGTACAGTCCGTTTGCTCCGCCCTGCATTCCCCAAAAGCCTTCCGGGGTATGGAATTTTTCTTGCTGCGTACAAATAAAACTGTATTCTCCTGCGGTAAAGCGCTTTCCGCGATATAACTGTCCGTTTAAAATAATGCCGCCTGCCACACCGGAGCCAAGAACTACCACGGCTCCATTGGTACAATCTTTAAGGCTGCCCTTCCAATATTCTGCAAGAGCGGCACATTTTCCGTCGTTTTCCACTGTTACTGGCAGTCCGTACCGCAAAGACAGCTCGTCCGCCACAGGAGTCCCGCACAGATAGGAAAGATAACCTGCCGTCATGCAGTATCCTTTCTGGCTGTCCAACATTCCCGGCATGCTCACCGCAATGCCGGAAATGGTACTTTTATTTTTATTTACAATCTCGTCCAGAACCTGATAGTAATCTTCCTTTGTACTGTCAAGATAGGAGGGCGTAGGAACCTTATCCTTTTCCAGGATGACCGCATTCTCATCCATCAGGGCATATTTTGTAAAGGTTCCTCCAGCGTCAAATACAAGATAGTTTTTCATAGTCGCCTCCAGCGGCAGGTCTATTCTGCCTTTCCATAATTTATCGCAAGCTTCGCAAAGAAATCTTCCAGGGTCAGCCTTGCGTCCAGATATTTATATACCCGTATTTCTCTGTTTTTCTGTCCGTGAATGTAGGTCATATCCTCCGCAATCCTCGGTGCCGGGATAAGGTCATAGCTTACTTTTTCCAGTTCTTCCATAAGAACCGCTATGGTACCCTGGTCTCCCAGCCCCCAGATTTCCCCATGAGGCCATGCCATTTCATATTTTGCCGCATAATGATTAAAGTCTGTCATCTGCTCAAAAAGGTATTTTCCAATAGCCCCACAGGGTCTTACTTTAAGCTGCAGTTCCGCCAGGGAGACAGCCATTACCTTATATAGGCTTTTCGGCACCTGCCAAACAGGAACTTTGGAAGAAAAGACCACATTTACTGCATGTACATCCATCATAAGGTTAAATTCGAATCCCCCTGCAGGGTAATCTCCCCCGCCGATCCAGATAACGGTCATCCTTTCGGCAATCTCAGGCTTTATAAGAAGGGCAGAAGCCACATCTGTCAAAGAACCCTGGCAGGCAATATACAGCGGTCTTTCGTCTTCCCGCATCGCCTCATCGATAAGGAACCGGACGCCTTCACAGTCAATGGGAGTTTCCTCATTTTCAAGGCCCCGGGCAGCGCCCATATATACCGGATACTGCTCTTTTACGCCCATAAGGTCCATGACTTTTAAAATCTCATCATAGCTTGCCTTTGCAGTTCCTTCTTCCCCATAAGTCTGGGGATTTTTCCAGAAATGTCCGGCGATAAGACCCTTTACCTGAAACCTGGGTGTCATCAGATGATGGGCTACAGCGAACTGGTCGTCCGCTTCATTTTTACAGTCTGTGTGCACGATAACACGCACCTGTTTATTCTCCGGTACAGTAAACTTATAATTCCACATGGCGTCTTTTGCCTCCCTTTTATGCATTCACGCTGGCACGTCTCTCGTCAATCTCTTTTTTAATTTTATCATAATTTTTGTCCAAATCATAGAACAACATTACCACGATAGAACAAATATTGCATATAATAGGAACCGCAATAAAGGCGATGGTGATCGCTGTATTTGCAGAAGCTGTCTGTACTGCCGCTGCTCCGTCATAACCACCCCAGGAAAGGAGAAGTCCTACAACACCTGTGGCAGCCGCACTTGCCACTTTGTTTACAAAACCGCTGATAGCGGTCTGTGTTCCAGCAAGGCTCTTTCCATTTTTCCACTCTCCGTAATCTACGGTATCTGCCAGCATGGAGAAGAACATGTTCTGGCGGAATCCCATACCAAAGCCCATAACGCCCATACCTACATAGGCAACCATAGCGCTTGTTCCGCCGATCCAGATGATCAAAAAGCCGACAATCTGAATAACAGCTCCCATGATACTTAAGTTTCGTTTGGTGATCCATTTGTTAAGCTGCGCTGCCAAAAGCATAGAAATGATCGGAGTAACTGTGGCGATGGTGATCGCTGCTGAGTTTGCCATCTCATTTCCCACAACATATTTAAAGTAATATGCACTTGCTGCAAACATGCCAAGATATGCCACGAAAAGGAAGAAGGTATACGCCAGCATGAGCATATATGGCTTATTGTTTACCAGGTAAGTAAGGTCTTTTAAGATACTTGTCTTTTTTACATCCGGTGCCGGATTAATTTCCCGTATGCTTGCCACACAGATGACCATGATCACAAATACGATAATGCCGAAAACAATGTTTGTGTTGCGGTATCCAAGAGCCTGGTCTCCATGTCCCAGTCTCGCGATCAGCCACAAAGCCATAGATGCAGAGGTCAGAGAACCCAGGTTGGAAAAAATAGTTCTGGAAGTTACGATCTTTGTACGTTCTACCGGGTCTGCGCTTAAAGCTGGAAGAATAGATCCCATAGGAATGTTTACAAGGGTATAACCAAAGGAGAAGATAATATAGGTTATGTATGCCCATGCAAGCTTTCCGCCTGCGGACCAGTCCGGTGAAGTAAATACCAGTACCATGCCGATAGCTAATACAGGCGCACCTGCAAGCATCCACGGACGGTTACGTCCCATCTTGCTTTTCGTGCGGTCTACCAGGGAACCCACCAGATAGTCTGTTCCCGCGTCGATGAATTTGGTGATCAGGAACATAAAGGAAGCCGCTGCCGGGGCAATTCCAGCCACATCTGTGTAGAAAATAAGCAGATACGTATTTACCATTAAATATGCCAGATTACATGCGTAATCTGAAATTCCAAAGCCAATCCTCTGTCTCCAGAGAAAAGCTTTGCTGTAGGTTTTTGCCGTTGAATTGTTCATAATCCTTTCCTCA
>DWYZ01000281.1 GCA_019118425.1 Candidatus Blautia faecavium
CCCAGGGTGCCCTCGATCAGGGGCAGGGCCCGCTCATAAAATTTCTCCGGATCCATCCTCTTGATATATTCTCCGTTCATCCAGCGCAGCTTCGTCATATCGAAAACAGCCGGAGACTTATTAATATGACGGTAATCAAAGGCTTCCACTAATTCCTCCAGGGTAAAGATTTCTCTGTTGTCCGAAGGACTCCATCCCAGAAGGGCAACAAAGTTCACGATAGCCTCTGTAAGGAACCCCTGCTCCACTAGATCCTCGTAGGAAGAATGTCCGGAGCGCTTGGAAAGCTTCTGGTGCTCTTCGTTAGTGATCAGCGGACAGTGCACATACACTGGGATCTCCCAGCCAAAAGCTTCATAAATACGGTTATACTTGGGCGCGGAGGAAAGGTACTCATTCCCTCTCACCACATGAGTGATCCCCATGAGATGATCATCGATCACATTCGCGAAATTATAAGTAGGGTAACCGTCAGATTTGATCAGGATCAGATCCTCCAGCTCCTCGTTATTTACTGTGATGTCCCCATAAATCACATCATGGAAAGTGGTAGTGCCTTCTGTAGGCATATTAAAGCGGATCACATGAGGCTCTCCTGCCGCCACGCGTCTCTCTGCCTCTTCTTTAGGGATATTCAGACATCTTTTATCATAAATGGAGATTTCTTTTCCTGCTACTGTGCGTTTCATGCCTTCCAGCTCTTCCTTCTGGCAAAAGCAATAATATGCGTCTCCCTGGTCTATCAGTTTCTTTGCGTATTCCAGATAAATTCCGGATGCCTGCCGTTCACTCTGGATATAAGGGCCTGCTCCGCCATCTTTATCTGGTCCCTCATCATGAATGAGCCCGGTGGAAGCCAGAGTCCGGTATATAATATCTACCGCGCCTTCCATATAACGTTCCTGGTCCGTATCTTCAATGCGGAGGATAAAGTCCCCTCCTTCGTGTTTCGCAATTAAATACGCGTACAGCGCGGTCCTTAAATTTCCCACATGCATCCTTCCTGTAGGACTGGGTGCAAATCTTGTCCTGATCTTACTCATATCATCAATCTCCTGTATTTTTCTATACTTTACTATCAAAACGGATCTGTCGAATCCTTATTATATACCAAAGACCGTCCCAATGTCCATAGCTTTTCATAACAAAGAGTACAAGCCGTCCCCTTAGGACAGCCTGTACTCTTCCTCTCTTCCTACATAGACCGGAATCTTCTGTATCGCTCCGCCGCAAAAGCTTCTCCGCCTTTTCCGGCCTGGGCGCGCAGAAATCCCTTCATACGTATTTTCATATACTCAGCCAGCTCCTCCAGATTATCCTTACATGCCGGGATCTTTTCCGGAATCACCCGCTCGATCAGCCCCATTTCTTTAAGATGGGCTGCGGTAACCTTCATAGCCTCCGCTGCCTCAGGAGCTTTTTTACTGTCCTTCCATAAAATAGACGCAAAGCCTTCCGGGGAAAGGATCGTATAAGTGGCGTTTTCCATCATCCATACTTCGTTCCCCACACCAAGGGCAAGGGCTCCCCCGCTTCCTCCCTCTCCAATCACAATAGAAAGGATGGGGATCTGCATATCTGACATTTCCAGAAGATTTCTGGCAATCGCCCGTCCCTGTCCATGCTCTTCCGCTTCAATTCCGCAGAAAGCTCCGGGAGTATCTATAAAAGCGATCACCGGGCGATGAAATTTCTCAGCCTGCTTCATCAGACGCAGAGCCTTGGCATAGCCCTCGGGAGAAGGCATTCCAAAATTTCTTTTTATGTTTTCTTTTGTATTTTTACCTTTCTGGATGCCTACTACCGTCACCGGCTGTCCATCCAGACAGGCAATGCCTCCCACAATCGCCCCGTCATCCTTAAAGCACCTGTCTCCGTGGAATTCCATAAAATCAGTAAAAATATGCTGGATATAATCTAAAGCAGCGGGGCGTTCGCTGCTCCTTGCCTCAAGAACCCTGTCCCAGGCAGTAAGATTTTCCGGTTTTTTCTGTTTTTTCTTTTTTCCGAAGGTCTCGATCTCTCTGGCAGGCGATTCTGCCGGAAAACTGTCATAAGAGCCTCCTTCTTTGTGCATGTGCAGGAGCCTTCCAAGGGTATCCCGCAGTTCCTCTCTTTTTACGATTCCATCGATGATCCCATGCTCCAGCAGGAATTCGGAACGCTGGAAGCCTTCCGGAAGCTTTTGTCCAATGGTCTGCTGGATCACTCTCGGCCCGGCAAAACCGATCAGAGCCCCCGGCTCCGCTAAAATAATATCGCCCAGCATAGCAAAACTTGCCGTTACCCCTCCGGTAGTGGGATCCGTAAGCACGGACACATAAAGGAGTCCTGCCTTGGAATGACGTTTTACCGCTGCAGAGGTTTTCGCCATCTGCATAAGGGAAACCATTCCCTCCTGCATCCTCGCTCCTCCGGAACAGCAGAATAAAATAACCGGAAGGCGCCTCTTTTCCGCCTCTTCAAAGGCCCTTGCGATCTTTTCTCCTACCACATAGCCCATGCTTGCCATTAAAAATCTGGCGTCCATTACGCCGATGACCACATCATTTCCCTGGATTTTCCCCTCTCCTATTAGGATCGCCTCATCCAGATGAGTTTTTTCCTGAAGTTCCCTTACCTTTTCCGGATAATTCGGATAATCCAGCGGGTTAGAATTCTCAATCCCAGCGAACCATTCCGTAAAGCTTCCCTCGTCTACCACCTGTCTGATCCGGGTTTTTGCCTTGATTCTAAAATAGCCTCCGCATTTCGGACAGACATAAAAGTGACTGACTATATCATCTTTATACGCCATCTCCCCGCATTTCGGACATTTTACCCAAAGTCCCATGGGAACCTCTGGCGCCTTTTTGGGTTCCTCTTTCTGGGCGGTCTTTTTAAAAAATTTCTTTAAATCAGCCATACTCTCTCTCCTCTCCCAGAATCATACATTACTAGCCACAAGCTGACCAGTAACGGGCAATTTGGCATTTAAAATTCGCTTCGCGTTAGCCAAATTTACATATTTTCATAATGCTGCGGTATAAAATCTGTAGTGATATTTCCGGACTGAAAATCCGGCTGATTCAACAGATCATACTGAAAATCAATATTTGTTTTCACACCTTCTATGACCACTTCCCCAAGGGTGCTGATCATTTTTCGTATGGCGCTTTCTCTGTCTCTGTCATAGACGATCACCTTCACGATCATGGAATCGTAATAAGGGGGAATGGTATAGCCTGTATAAACCGCAGTATCCATACGCACCCCGTTGCCTCCCGGCAGATGCAGATTGGTGATCGTCCCTGGACAGGGCATAAAATTGCGTTCCGGGTCTTCCGCATTGATCCTGCATTCGATCGCATGGCCCCGAAGTTCAATGTCCTTTTGCTGCACGCTTAAGGGCTCTCCTGCAGCCACACGGATCTGTTCTTTTACCAGATCCACGCCGGACACAAACTCTGAAACCGGATGTTCCACCTGAATCCTGGTGTTCATCTCCATGAAATAAAATTCTCCGGATTTATCCAAAAGGAACTCAATAGTCCCTGCATTTTCATATCCTACTGCCTTGGCGGCCCGGATTGCGACAGCCCCCATCTTCTTTCTCAGCTTATCGGATAGGGCAGTGCAGGGGGATTCTTCTATCATCTTCTGATGCCGTCTCTGAATCGAACAGTCACGTTCTCCTAAATGCACCGCATTTCCAAATTTGTCTGCAATGATCTGTACTTCCACATGGCGGGGACACTCTACATATTTTTCAATGTACATCGTGTCATCGCCAAACGCATGGATAGATTCCTGCTGGGCGGTGATAAAATGCGAGGTCAATTCCTTCTCATTTCTGGCAATGCGCATGCCTTTTCCGCCGCCTCCTGAAGAAGCTTTGATCATCACCGGATATCCGATGGCTTTGGCTGCTTTTTTTGCGTCGTTGGCAGTATACACCGGTTCCTTTGTCCCCGGAACCACCGGAACACCCGCTTTGCGCATGGTATTTTTTGCCTCTGATTTATTTCCCATTTTCGCAATAAGCTGCGCGCTGGGACCGATAAAGGCTACATTGCACTTTTCACACATTTCCACAAACCGGCTATTCTCTGATAAGAATCCAAATCCCGGATGGATAGCCTCCGCTTTTGTGGCTATGGTAGCGCTTAAAATCCTCTCCATATTCAGATAACTGTCCTTGGAAGCCGCTTTTCCAATGCAGACCGCCTCATCGGCGAGCTGGGTATGCAGAGCCTCCCTGTCAGCCTCCGAATAAACAGCTACCGTACGAATTCCCATCTCTCTGCAGGCACGGATGATCCTGACCGCGATCTCTCCTCTGTTTGCAATTAATATTTTACTAAACATCTTCTCACTCCTGTCAGTCGCCCACTGCAAAAGTCAGCTCTGCCATAGCAGCTACTTTTCCATCCTGGTTTACTGCCCTGGCCTTTCCCACGCCGATAGGTCCCTTTGCCTTAATGATCTCCACCTCAAGGGTAAGCACATCTCCCGGAACTACTTTATTTTTAAATTTTGCATTATTGATAGCTCCAAAAAAGGCAATCTTCCCTTTATTTTCCGGTTTGCTTAAAATAGCCACCGCCCCTACCTGTGCAAGGGCCTCGATGATCAGCACTCCCGGCATGACCGGTTCGCCCGGAAAATGTCCTCCGAAAAAGGGTTCATTATAAGAAACGCATTTTTTTCCAACCGCGCTGACGCCAGGCGTAAAATCCTCAATCGTATCGATCAGAAGAAATGGCTGTCTGTGCGGGATGATCTCCATGATCTCTTTCGTGGTAAGCTTCATATCTTTACTCCTATTCTATAATAAACAGCGGCTGTCCGTATTCTACCATCTGTTCGTTTTCAATAAGTATCGCTTTTACTGTTCCGTCAAATTCCGACTCGATCTCATTCATCAGCTTCATAGCCTCAACGATTCCTAAAACCTGTCCTTTTTTCACCGTATCGCCCACTTTTACGAAGGGCTCCGCGTCCGGCGAGGAAGCGCTGTAAAAGGTTCCCACTAAAGGTGACTTTACTTCATTCCCAGAAGGCTGTTCCTGTGTCTTCTCTGCCGCAGGTTCTAAGGAAACGGTTTCCTGTGCCGATACCGGTTCCATAAGTTTTGCCGGCATTTCCGATTCTTTTACTACTACAGTTTTTGTCTCCTGAACCTTATTTGTCGCCAGATCCAGCTGCCATTCTCCGTCTTTTAAATGAAATTCCGTTAGATTAGAATCGCTGACTGCACGGATCAATTCTATCATCTTCTCAAATTCCATGATGCTCCTCCTTATTCTTCATACCTTTTCACAAGCAGAGAGGCATTGTGTCCTCCGAAGCCCAGAGAATTGCTGAGGGCATAGCGGATATCCATTTTTACCGGACCATTGGTCACGTAATCCAGATCGCATTCTTCATCAGGAACCTGATAGCCTGCCGTCTCATGGATGAAGCCCTCTTCCAGCTGCTTCACGCAGGCGATAAATTCTACTGCGCCAGCTGCGCCTAAAAGATGCCCGATCATAGATTTCGTAGAATTGATCTTCATCTCTTTTGCATGCTCTCCAAACACATTCTTGATGGCAATGGTTTCAAAAAGGTCATTATGATGTGTACTTGTGCCATGCGCGTTGATATAGTATACCTCATTCGGAGAAATACCAGCTTCTTTAACCGCATATTCCATCGCCTTTGCCGCTCCGCTTCCATCCTCTATAGGGGAGGTAATATGATAAGCGTCTGCCGTAGCGCCGTATCCCACTACTTCGGCCATGATCTTTGCCCCTCTCGCTTTCGCATGCTCCAGTTCTTCCAGAACTACGATACCAGAGCCTTCTCCCATAACAAAGCCATCTCTTTCTTTATCAAAAGGAATAGAACAGCGATGAGGATCTGTAGAAGTTGACAAGGCAGTCAACGCCGAAAAACCAGCCAGTCCTACAGGCGTAATAGCAGCTTCTGTTCCGCCGGCTACCATCACATCCGCATCGCCGCACTGAATGCTCCTGAAGGCTTCTCCAATGCTGTGTGTCCCTGTAGCACAGGCAGTTACCACATTAATATTTTTTCCTCTAAGTCCAAACTGGATTGATACATTTCCGGCGGCCATATTAGAAATCATAAGAGGAACCATAAGAGGATTGGTTCTCTTTGGCCCTTTTTCTATCAGTTTTTTATATTCCTGTTCCACTACCTGCAGGCTCCCAATACCGCTTCCTACGCTTGTGCCCACCCGGAAGGGGTCTTCCTTTTCCATATCAAGGCCGGAATCGGCAAGGGCTTCTTTAGCTGCGGCAACAGCATACTGACTAAATGCAGCCATCCTCTTTGCCGCCTTAAAATCCATATAATTTTTCGCATCAAAACCTTTTAATTCTGCTGCAAGATGCGTCTTATATTCTGTGGTATCAAAATAAGTTACCTCTGCAAATCCGATCCGGCTTTCTTTCAGACTGTTCCAATACTCTTCTACGCTAAGACCGATAGGGGTAACCGCTCCCATACCTGTAACAACAACTCTCCTCATTTTCTTCCTCCTACATATTCATACCGCCGTCTACGCTAAAGACCTGCCCGGTAATATAATCCGCCTTTTCAGACGCGAGAAAAGCTACCATATTGGCAATATCAGACGGCTTTCCAAATTTTCCAAGAGGGATCAGCTTACATGCCGCTTCTTTCACCTCATCCGAAAGTACTTCTGTCATTTCTGTATCCACAAAGCCCGGGGCAACGGCATTTACCGTGATGCCCCTGCTTGCAAGTTCTCTTGCCATAGTTTTCGTAAGCCCGATCACACCGGCTTTTGACGCGGCATAATTAGCCTGTCCTGCGTTGCCCATGATCCCGGAAACGGATGAAATATTAATGATCTTTCCGCTTCTCTGCTTCAGCATCTGTCTGGAAAGATGGCGGATCGTGTTAAAAGTCCCCTTCAGATTAATATTTATCACGGCATCAAAATCTTCTTCTTTCATCTTCATGATCAGATTATCTCTGGTGATACCGGCATTGTTCACCAAAATATCCACATGACCATACTCCTTTACCAGGGTTTTTATCATCTCTTCGCACGCTTTAAAATCGCTTACGTTGCACTGGTAAAGAGCCGCGCTTCCGCCCTTTTCTTCAATCGCTTTTTTTACTTCTTCCGCGCGCTCTTTTGAACCGTTATAATTTACAATAACTGTGGCTCCCTCTGCCGCAAGAGTCATGGCTATTTCCCTGCCGATTCCTCTGCTTGCTCCTGTTACAAGAGCTACTTTTCCGTTTAACATTCCTTACCGCTCCTTTTCTGCCGCCTGGCAATCTGATCTGTCAAATTTTTTCCAGATCCTCTATTTTTTCAATATTGATTCCCTTCACATTTCTGTCGATCTTTCTTAAAAATCCTGTCAATGTCTTTCCCGGTCCGATTTCAATAAAAGTATCCACACCGTCACGGATCATCTGCTCTACACACTGCTGCCATCTTACAGAAGAGGATACCTGCTTTACCAAAAGATCCTTCACCTGTGCCGCGTCTGCAACAACTTCTCCAGTGACATTGGTCAGATACGGGACTTTGATTTCCTTTATTGATACCTTGTCCAGCACCTCTCCCAGCTTTTCTCCCGCTTCTTTAAGCATAGCGGAGTGGAAAGGACCGCTTACCTTTAAGGGAACAATCCTTCTGGCTCCCGCCTCCTTTAAGGCCTCTCCGGCCTTTTTTACCGCTTCTTCCTCTCCGGTAATGACGATCTGTCCCGGACAGTTATAATTGGCAATAGAAACAATCCCTTCTGTACGGGCGCAGACCTCCTCGATCAGTCCCGCATCTGTGCCGATCACCGCCGCCATGGCGCCGCCTTTGGGCACTGCCTCCTGCATAAGGATCCCTCTCTGGCGGACCACATAAAAGGCATCTTCCATGGACATGACCCCTGAAGCAATGAGCGCTCCATACTCCCCGAGGCTGAGCCCTGCATTCACCTGGGACTGCACTCCCTTTTCCCATACTGCCTTCAGAATTGCCGCTTCCACAGCCAGCATGGCTACCTGGGTATATTCTGTAATATGTAATCTGGGATCTTCTTCAAAGCACAGCGCTTTTATATCCAGTCCAGTCACCTTAGACGCAGCGTCGATCACCTCTGCGCAGGCCGGTATCTGTTCATAAAAATCTTTTCCCATTCCAGTATACTGGGCTCCCTGTCCTGGAAAAATAAAGGCAGTTTTTCCCATTTGTTATTCTCCTCTCTGTTTTCTTTCCCTTTTATCTATTCAGACATTCTCACAAGGCTTTTTCCTAAAAAGCTGTCTGTTTATTTTCTCGGATCTTAGATCTTAAAATAGTTTGATATACAAAGTAATTGCACAAAAAATTCTCCTTAAGGCATTCCTGCCCTAAGGAGACCTATGCAGACTTACGCCTCTACGCCTTTGCTCTTCAGATATTCCATAACAGCGCCTACTGTGGTAAGCTCAGCAAGCTCTTCGGACGGAATTTCTACATTATATTCATCCTCTAAAGCCATTACCAGCTCAAATAAATCCAGGGAATCTGCTCCCAGGTCATCCTTAAAGGATGTCTCCGCTGTAATTGTCTCTGCATCGCAATTTAACTGCTCAGCGATCATTTCTTGCATTTTTTCTAACATTGTTTTCTTCTCCTTTATCAAGTACCTCGTACTAATTACTTTGATGTTCAAAGTATATATGCTGGCATTCTATTTGTCAATACCATTTTCCATCTATTTACATTTTCGTTTTTCGCTGCCGGCCGCATAGTGAAAACTGCCCTTTCATTATAATAGCTGTACGTCCTTTGGTTCCGTAAAGGTAATCTGCCGCGCCACGCTTAAAGCCAATCCCATCTCCGCCATCAAAAAGAGGATCGAGGTACCTCCATAACTGATAAACGGTAGGGTAACACCTGTGTTTGGCAGGAGATTTACCACTACTCCGATGTTCAAGACCACCTGAAGGGCAATATGCAGGAAAATCCCGCTCACCATCAAGGAGCCAAACATATCCGGCGCATTCTGCGCGATAAAAAACAGCCTGTACAAAAGGTAGGCAAACAAAAGCAAAACGACCATCCCGCCTAATATTCCAAGTTCTTCACAGATAATAGAAAAGATCATATCATTCTGAGCCTCCGGAACACTGCCCAGCTTCTGGATGCTGTTTCCAAGTCCCCTTCCCAGCAAGCCTCCTGATCCAATGGCGTACAAAGCCTGGATCGTCTGATACCCATCCCCGGACGCATAATCCTCCGGATGCAGCCACACAAGAATACGGCGGATACGGAAACTGTCACTGGTATCAAGAGTCGTCACCAAAAAAATGACAAATGCCCCAATGAGAACGATCCCGACAGCAAACAAAATAATAAACGGCTTCATTTCCGGATGGGCGACAAAAATCATTCCCAAAGTGATACAGAAAATAATGATGGCCGTACTTAAGTTTTCCGTGAAAATATAAGCCAGCATAGCCAGAAAACCGCCCATTCCTCCCAAAACCGCGCACGCCTTGAGGGTATGTACCTGCTTCCCCATCTTTACCACCATATAGGCCAGGCAGACGATCACAGCTAATTTCGCCACCTCTGCCGGCTGGAACTGCGGCAGCGGTCCTAGCTGCAGCCATCTCCTCGCTCCGTTTGCGGACCTTCCCAGGGGAGTCTTTACAAGCAGCATGAGCACTGCGGAAATCACATAAAGAAAGGTAGTAAAATACTTCAGGATATGGTAGTCAATCCTGGAAATGACCAAAGCAGCACCAATACATGCGACACTGATCACAGCCTGTCTTTTAAAATAATACATATCGTCTCCAAAATCGATCTCCGCGGTATAAGCGCTGGTACTATAGAGCATGATCAGGCCGAAACAGGTTAAAAGGATGATCACCGCCACCAGGCTGTAGTCATAGTAATGGGATTTCGTATCCTTTTTTACGCGCGTTTCTGTTTTTTTACGCTTTTTACTTTTTGTTTTTGCAATCAGCATTTTATTCTGCTGTCTTGCTTTTTCCATTCTATCACCTGACACTTTCTGAATTTTTCATTATTATAGCAAAATCCCTTTTCATAAGCAAGTCGTTCCTTTTCCTGGTTTTCTAAAGGTTAATATTGACTTTTAGTCGTTTTTGTTTATAATTAAAAATTATATTTCGACGGTCGTTATCCGGTTTATTCTACACAAGGAGCTTTATTCATGGGGAAATTAGAATTAAATAAGAAACAGAAGAAAGCGGCCCTGTATAACGCCGCATATGACCTTTTTATCTCTAAAGGCTTCGCTAAAACTACTATCTCCGATATCGTAGAAAAAGCAGGCGTTGCCAAAGGAACCTTTTATCTGTACTTCAGGGATAAATATGATATCCACGATAAACTGATCGCCCATAAAACGGCAGAGCTTTTTTACCAGTCTCAGAAAGCCCTGGAGCACACAAACTGTACTGATTTTAAAGAGCAGATTTATTTTGTCATCCAATTTATCCTGGACGAATTAGAAAAAAACACCGCTCTTTTGCTGTTTATTTCTAAAAATCTATCCTGGGGCGTATTTCGGGGCCTGTTTCATCAGGAAGCTTCAGAAGAAGGCTATCCCTTCTATCGCTCCTACTTAAATTTTCTTTCTAAAAGCTCGAAAACCTACCAGAATCCGGAAGTTATGCTTTTTACCATCATAGAGCTGGTAGGTTCCACCTGTCACAGCTGCATCCTGTACGATCAGCCGATACCTATCTCTGAATATAAGCCGTATCTGTATAAAGCAATTTCCGGGATCATGGACAGCTTTTCCTCCTAAAAAAGTTTTCCATTTTCCTTAAAGCTGATTTATGCTACAATGGCTTTATGTTAGAATCATTTTGTCCCGTAACCCCGCATCATATGCGCGGTTCGGATGTGACATATATCTTATGCTGCCGCACAATTATGAAAGAAAGGCTATTATATGGAAAATATTACAGAATTTCTTAAAGGACAGCTTCCAGCCATAACCGAATTCGGAATCAAAGTTGTCCTTGCCATCCTGGCTTTTTATATAGGTGGAAAACTCATTCAATGGCTTTTGCGTTTTATCCGCAAATCCATGGAGCGGGCAAATATGGACAAGGGCGTAATACAGTTTATCTCTTCCTTTGCGAAATTTCTGCTGTACGCGCTGCTGATCTTTAATATCGCGATAAGCTTCGGAGTAAAAGAATCCTCCGTAGCCGCCCTTTTAGGGACAGCGGGCGTAGCTATCGGCCTGGGCCTCCAGGGCGGTCTGGAAAATGTGGCGGGAGGCATTATCCTTCTTGTTTTCAAACCATTTCAGGTAGGCGACTACATTATCCAGAACCAGGAAGCAGGCTGCGAAGGCACGGTATCTAAAATCGACATTTTTTATACTACCCTGCTCTCCATGGATAACAAACACATCATCGTCCCCAACGGCACCCTGGCAAACAGTTCCATCACCAATGTCACCGCCAGGGACCAGAGAAAACTGGAAATTAAAGTAGGAATTTCCTATCACGCGGACATAAAAAAAGCGAAATCCATTCTGGAAGCTTTATTAAAAGAAGATCCTGACACAAGATCAGATGAAAAGATGGTGGTTTTTGTAGATTCTTTAGGAGAAAGCGCTGTGATCATGGGGCTTAGGGTTTGGGTCGCTACCGACAAGTACTGGGCCGCGAAATGGCGTCTCAATCAAAGGATCAAAGAAGAATTTGACCGTGAGGGAATTGAAATTCCTTATAACCAGCTGGAGGTTCACCTAAAAAACAAAGAGTGACCTTCGCGGGAATAAACGTAAACTACAGCAGGAGGAGACACTATGAATACCGATACAGCAATTAAAGGACGCACCTACGATATGGCATATACAGCCGTTTTTACCGTGATCATCGTGATCTGTTCATGGATTTCTATTCCCCTGGCAGTTCCTTTTACCCTTCAGACTTTCGGCATTTTTGCGGCAATAGGAACTTTAGGCGGAAAAAGAGGCACCTGTGCCATTGCCGTATATATTCTTCTGGGTGTCATGGGAATCCCGGTATTTTCCGGTTTTAACGGAGGGATCGGCGTACTCCTAGCAAATACAGGAGGCTATATCTTAGGTTTTCTTTTTTCAGGACTTATCGCATGGGGAATGGAAGCCCTTTTCGGAAGGAGCAGCCGCGTACTCATTCTTTCCATGGCCCTTGGGCTTCTGGTATGCTATATTTTCGGAACTGCCTGGTTTATGTTCCTCTACACCTCTAATACCGGCAGCATAGGAATCGGAACAGTGCTTTCCTGGTGCGTACTCCCCTTTATCCTTCCGGATATCATAAAAATCGCTTTAGCTTTTACTCTTTCTAAAAAATTAAAAAAAGTGCTGTAAAATAGCAGGCCCCTTCTCCGGGATTCATGGAGAAGGGGTTTTATCAATAGTTCAAAGGCATAGTGTTAGCGTCGGGCGATTTTCGCCATTCAGAGTCGGATTAAAAACGCCAATCTCAGTCAATTTAAAATCGCCAATGCATCATGTATGTTATTAACAGTTACGCATTTTTATACTCCGTATGTTTTGCGATACCAGCCTCAAGACCAAGTGTTTCTAGCTTGCGTCCCCGGTAACTGTCACCTTTGATCATAAATACAGT